>CAZNNJ010000891.1:0-2330 GCA_964574305.1 uncultured Rhodospirillales bacterium
TCCCGGTTGCCGTTATCGCGCTGGGCATCGAGCACGGCGGTAAAGATCGTGCGGTCGGCGTCGAAGGTGCGGAAGGCGGCGTTCGACATCAGGTCGTAGAGCCCCCGCCCCAGCGCCTCGCGGCGGGCGCGGCTGGTGAGGCCGGGCTCGGTCGCCAGCCGGGCAGGCGGCAGAATGGTGACGGTGATCTTGGGGAAAGCGCGGCGGCGATAGATGCCGCCCAGCCGGGAGAGCAGGCTGCGCTCGGCGCCGTCGATGCGAACCGGGATCACCGGCACGCCCGCCTTGTCGGCGATCAGCGCCGGGCCGTCATAGATCTTCATCAGGCTGCCGGTGCGGGTGAGGCGCCCCTCCGGGAAGATCACGCAGTGGCGGCCGGAGCGGACCTCGCGCACCAGGGTCTTGATCGCCATCGGGTTGGTCGGGTCGAGCGGCAGCGATTCGACCATGCCGGCCGCCCAGCTGACCCACCATTTGCGGGCGGTGTAGGTGTTGATGGCGAAGGCCGGGCGGCCCGGCAGAGCCGAGGCCAGCAGGGCGCCGTCAACCCAGGTGACATGGTTGGGCGCGATCACTGCGCCGGGACCGGCCTTGGCCAGGTTGCCCAACCCGCGCACCTCGACCCGGTAGGCCATCATCAGCAGCCGGCCCAGCACCGCCTGCGCCGCCTCGGGGATGTTGAGGCAGGCCGGAACGACGGCGAAGGCTGTCGCCGCAGCAGTGCCGAGCAGGATGAAGCGCACCGACAGGCCGCCATCGATGCCGACCCTGGCGCAGACCGTGCCAGCAATCGCCGCGGCGACCGTACCGGCGACCATGTAGATGGCGTTGAGCAGGTTGTTGCCCGACACGGCCCGCGCCCGGGCTTCCTTCGGCGCACCCTGTTGCAAGGCGACATAGAGCGGGACCGACAGCAGGCCGCCGCAGAAGGAGGCCAGGAACAGCCAGAGGGCGCCCCACCAGATGCCCGATGCGTCCGCCGGCACCAGCGCGGTCAGCGCCGTCGCCACGGCCATGCCGAGGAAGCCGAACGGGATCGCCGCCCCGGCCCAGCGCTGTTTGGCGATCAGGCTGTAGCCGATCGAGCCCGAACCGATGCCGAAAGCCAGCATCGCCAGCAGGATGGCGCCGCCATGGGCCTCGACATGCACGACATCGCGAGCATAGGCCGGAATCTCGGCCAGCAGCACGGCGCCGGCCATCCAGAACCAGGACAGCGCCACCGCCGCGGCATGGGCCCGGCGCCAGCCGCGCAGCGAGTCCAGCAAGTCGCGCGTGCCGGCGCCAGGCACCAGCGAGATCGATACGGCGCGGTCGAAGAGTTGAGTCTTCGGGATATGGAAGGCCAGCACCGCGCCGGTACCAGACACCGCGAACAGGACCATGGCGGCGAAGGGCGCGGCGCCCAGCCCGCCGACCAGCCCGCCCAGGATGGTGCCGGCCAGGATCGCCAGGAACGAGGCGGACTCGATATAGCCGTTGGCGGCCACCAGCTCCTCGCCGGAGACCAGCTCGGGCAGGATGCCGTATTTGACCGGGCTGAAGAACGTCGCCTGCATGCCGGCCAGGAACATCGCCGCCAGCATGAGGGTGGTGCTCCCCGACCAGATGGCAATGCCGGCAAAGGCGGTGACCGGGATTTCCATCGCCTTTACGATCCGCGCCACGCGATGCTTGGCAAAACGGTCGGCCAGGCGGCCGGCGAGCGGCGCGAAGAAGGCGTAGGGCAGGATGAACAAGGCCGTCGCCACATCGGCCGCGACCGATCCGCCGCCGGCGCCGAACAGCAGCAGCACCGCGATGGCGGATTTGGCGAAATTGTCGGCGAAGATGCCGAGGGTCTGGGACAGGAACAGTGAACCGAAACGCCTGGTGGTGATCAGCGAGAGGCCTGTTGCCGTGGTCATGTCAGCTCCTTATGGACGACAAGTTGAACATCGTTCATACTCACCATAAGCGAGAATATGAACGTTGTTCAAGAGCCAGAATGAACGTTGTTCAAAAAACTTCGAAAAAATCTTCACCCCGAGTCGGGCGCGACACGCTGCGCGAGCGCGCGCTGGACGCAGCGCGGCGGATTCTGACCGAGGAAGGGCTGAAAGGGCTGAATGCTAGACGGCTGGCGAACGAGATCGGCGTCGCCGTCGGCACGCTCTACAACCTGTTCGAGAATTTCGAGGAGATCGTCCTCAGGCTGAATCTCGAGACCCTGCAGGAGATGGAGGCGCATTTCGCCTCCCGCGCCGACCTGCCCAAGGACCCGACCGAGGCGATGCTGGCGATCGCCCGCGAATATCGCGCCTTAACCGGCCCGCACCCCAACCGCTGGG
>CAZNNJ010000892.1:0-2322 GCA_964574305.1 uncultured Rhodospirillales bacterium
AGCGGGATCATGATCAGCAGCAGAACGATATAGAGCGGCCGCCCGGCCGAGCGGGCGAAGGCACCGAAAGCGGCGGTCAGCAGCGCGACCAGGGCGATCACCGCCCAGCCCGGCAGATCGGCGATGCGCCCGACCTCAAGCATGACCAGCAGGGTGATGATGCCGGCGCTGACGAAGCCGGCCTCAACCAGCATGGCGCGGTAGGAGGTGCCTGACGCCACCCGCTCGCTGACCGGAAAACGGCTGCCGATCAGCAGCAGCATATAGGCCAGCACCGGCAGGACCAGCAGCGCATATTTGACCCGCCAGCCGGCCTCGCCACCAAGCGTCAGGGCGACCAGGCCGCCCAATATCAGCCCGCCCGGCCACCCGGCATGCAGCCGGTTGAGCCAGCGCGGCTTGTCGAGCC
This sequence comes from uncultured Rhodospirillales bacterium, assembly GCA_964574305.1. Classification (GTDB taxonomy): domain Bacteria; phylum Pseudomonadota; class Alphaproteobacteria; order BOG-932; family Roseiterribacteraceae; genus BOG-932. The sequence continues at coordinate 410 of CAZNNJ010000892.1, forward strand.
GGAAGACGGTCGCGACCAGCGGATTGGCCGCCGCCTCGACCGCGCCGTTGCCCAGCGCCATCGTGAAGGTGCCGGCATAGAGCGCCCAATAGCCTTGGGCGGTCAGCAGCACCGCCAGCCCCGACCAGATGGCAGGCGGCGGCGAACCACAGCGCGGCCCGGAAGCCGATGCGGTCGACAGCCAGGCTGAGCAGGACGATCGAGATCGAGAACGGCCACAGCCCGACGCCGAGCAACTCGCCCTTCTGAGTCTCCGTCAGCGCGAATTCCCGCCCCCAATCGTCGATTACCAGCGCCCTCAGGATGAAGCAGAAGGCGGTGGCGACGATGGCGGCGAAGATGGCGGCGAAAATCCGCCTGTCGGCCCTAGTTTGCATTTCTGGCCATCAGCCGCCCAGCTTGAAGTCGACAGTGAATCCCACTGTGCGCCGCGCCTCGACCGCCACACCCTGCGCGTAGCCGCCCGGATCGAAGAAGTTCTGGAAGATCGAAGTCACGAAATGCTGATCCAGCAGGTTGCGGGCGAAGGCCGCGACGCGCCACGGCCCGTCATCCGGGCTGACCCCGACACTGAGCCCCAGCAGGCCGTAGGAGCTGATGATCGTGCCCGGATCGGGCACCACGTTGTAGACTTGGCTCTTCCACACATAGTTGGCGTTGGCGTCGAGCCAGTAGCCGTCGACCACCTGGCGCCGCCAGGTCGCATTCAGCGTATAGGACCAGCGCGGCGCCTGCGGCAGCGGATAGCCTGCCAGGTTGGCGGCGAATTGCCCGGTCGCCGGGTCCTTGTAGCAGCCCTGTCCTGGCACCGGCGAGATCGGCTGGCCGATATAGCACTGGCTGGTGAAATCGGTGAAGGTGCTCATCGCGTAGGTGAAGCCGCCCGAAACGGTCAGGCTGTCGCCGAGACGGCCGGTGAACTCACCCTCGACTCCCTTGCTCTCCAGGCCGCCGGCATTGCCCAGCGTGAACTGGGCCGGCGTGACCTGGTTGTCGTAAATCTGGGCCTGGAAATCGTGATATTTCTCATAGAAGCCGGCGAGATTCAGCACCAGCCGGCGCTCGAGCCATTCCGATTTCAAGCCGATCTCATAGTCCCGCGACGTCTCCGGCAGGACTGGCCGCGCCTCGCCCTGGATGTTGGAAACCGTCGGCCCCTTATAGCCGGTCGAGAAGGTGAAATAGGCCATGACCTTGTCGGTCAGTTTGTATTCCAGGCCGGTATGGACCGAGACGTTATTGTGCTCGATCGCGTTCGCGCCAGGGGGCAGCGGGCCGCCGCCGGGGAACGGATCGATGCCGGTATAGAGCGCGGTCCGGTAGGTGGAATCGACCTCGTCATGGGTGTAGCGGGCACCCAGGATGAAACGGAGCTGTTCAGTGAGGTGGGCGGTCGCCTGGCCGAAGGCGGCATAGCTTTCATCGTCGTCATGAAAGCGCGACTGGCCGCCGATCGCGGAATAGATCGGGCCGACATTGAAGCCGAACTGCCTGAGGTTGGGCAGGCCGAACGTGCCCGCCTGGATCTGGGTGGCGTCGATGCTGGTGTGGAAATAATAAAGGCCGAGCACGTAGTCGACGAACTGGTCCTTCGGCGAAGCCAGGCGGAGTTCCTGGGTCAGTTCGTCGGCATGTTCGGTCTGGTAATTCGAGTCGAGATAATTCGCCGGGATCATGTCGGAATTGTAATTTTGGTTGCCGTCGAAAACCCGGTAGCCGGTATCCGAGGTCAGCGTGTAATCGCCCAGATGATAGTTCACCTCGACCGAGCCGCCATGGACCCGGTAGCGGTTGCCGCTGGGCGAGAAATCCGCCGTCTGCTCATTGCCGTTGCTCACGGTGATGCCATAGGGCGCATATTGCTGGGCCGGCGGGAGGAGCGGCAGGCCGGACGGCCCGTAATAGCCGGTGAT
>CAZNNJ010000893.1:0-2322 GCA_964574305.1 uncultured Rhodospirillales bacterium
GGTCCATCACCTCGAGCGAGGCGCCGACGAGCGGTGCGAGGTCGATCTTGTTGATGATCAGCAGGTCCGACTTGGTGATGCCGGGACCGCCCTTGCGCGGGATCTTCTCGCCGGCGGCGACGTCGATGACATAGAGGGTCAGGTCCGACAGCTCGGGGCTGAAGGTCGCAGCCAGGTTGTCGCCGCCGCTCTCGACGAAGACGATGTCCAGCCCATCGAACCGGCCGCAGAGATCGGCCACCGCCGCCAGGTTCATCGACGCGTCCTCGCGGATCGCGGTGTGTGGGCATCCTCCCGTCTCGACCCCGACGATGCGCTCCGGCGCCAGCGCACCGTTACGGGTCAGGAACTCGGCGTCCTCGCGGGTATAGATGTCGTTGGTGACGACGGCGATGTTGTATTCGTCGCGCAGCCGCTTGCAGAGCGCCAGGGTCAGCGCGGTCTTGCCGGAGCCGACGGGGCCGCCGATGCCGACGCGGAGCGGATCGCTGTTGGTTTGCATCACGTCACCTCATGAACGGAAAAGCCGGGAATACTGGGTCTCGTGCCGGATCGCAGCCAGGGTCAGGCCGGGCGCGAAATTGCTGATGTCTTGGTCTTCCAGCGCCGCCGCGCGGGCGACCGTTGCTGGAATATCGCGAGCCACCGTCGCCAGGATGCGCTGCCCCGCCACCTGCCCGATCGGCACCGCCTTCATCGCCGCCGCGACCTGATTCTCGGCCCACGACCAGGCATAGGCCTGCAGCGCCGCCTCGGCAGGGATTGCCCAATGGGCGGCGGCGAAGGCGTAGGCGAGGGGGAAGCTCGCCGGCTGGATCGCCTTCAGCCGCGCCAGCGCCTCGGGCGGGAACTCGCCGAGGTCGGTGAGCAGCAGGACGAGCGATCCGCCCATCTGCAAAGTCTCGGCCAAGCTTTCCGCCGTGTCGCGCCCGGCGCGGAAACGGTCGTTCCACTTCGCTGGCGCCTCGCCCTCCGCCCAGGCGTGCTGCATCCGCCACAGGATCGGCAGCTCGAAACGGGCGAGATAGAGGGCGAGCACATCCTGGACCCAGGCTTCGGTGCTGGCGGGGTCGTGCACGATCCCGCTCTCGATCGCCGCCTCCAGTCCGCCCGAATACCCATAGGCGCCGACCGGCAGCATCGGGCTCGCCAGACGCAGCAGGCGCCCCAGCGCCTGAGCGTCAATCATGGTGGTGGTGTCCATGATCATGTGAATGGCCGTGATCGTGGGCATGCCCATGATCATGATCGCCGTGACGATGCCCGCCGCCATAGGCGCCGGCCTCGGGCTCGAACGGGGCCATCTCGTGGCGCACCTGCACGCCCAGCCCCTCCAGCATGTGCTCCAGCACGTGATCCTGCTCCATCAGGATCCAGCCCAGCCCGATCTGCAGCGGGATATGGCGGTTACCCAGGTGATAGGCGGCGCGCATGAGGTTTCGGGGCTCGGTCGCGGTGACCAGGGTCAGCGGCTCCTTCGCCGCGACCACCTGGATAATCCGCCCATCATTGGCGCGTAGCCTGTCGCCGCCACGCAGGACGGCGCCGCGTTCGACGTTGACCGCGGCCTCCGCGCCGGATTCGAGGGTAACGCGCAGCCGGCTTTTCTGGCGCTGGTCGAAGGGGAGGATCAGCCTGTCGTCGGCCGGGCCGTCGCCGGCGATGCGTTCGGTGATGGTCAGCATGGAATTTCATAGTTCAGCGAAGGCGGCAGCATCACCCTCACCCGCCGGCTTCGCCGTCGACCTCTCCCATCAAGGGAGAGGCGCTTTTGATTCCCTCCCCCTCGATGGGGGAGGGTTAGCGAGAGGGTGATGTTGGAGCTGCGCAAGTGACCGGCCTTAAAACAGAAAATACCGCTGCGCCATCGGCAGCACACTGGCCGGTTCGCAGATCAACGGCACACCGTCGGCCTTGACCAGATAGGTCTCGGGATCGACCTCGATCAGCGGCTGGCCGTCATTATGGATCATATCGGCCTTGCCGATCGACCGTGTGCCCTTCACCGCATGCAGCGGCTTCATCAGCCCCAGCGCCTGCACCTCCGGATTGTCGAGCGCCGCCCCCGACACGAAGGTCACCGAAGTCTTCAGCCCCCCGCCGAACGATCCGAACATCGGGCGGTAGCGGACCGGCTGCGGTGTCGGGATCGAGGCGTTCGGGTCGCCCATGGCCGCCGCGGCGATCGAGCCGCCCTTCAGGATCAGCGACGGCTTCACCCCGAAGAAGCCCGGCCGCCACAGCACCAGGTCGGCCAGCTTGCCGACGGCGATCGAGCCGACCAGATGGGCGATGCCGTGGGTGATCGCCGGGTTGATCGTG
>CAZNNJ010000894.1:0-2321 GCA_964574305.1 uncultured Rhodospirillales bacterium
TCGACTATAAGACACAGCAGCGCATCCCAAAGCTCAGCGCCGCCTGGTATCGCGAACTGATCAAGCAGAACGAATCCGTCTGATGCCCAATCTCACACGTCGGGCACTGATAGCTGCCGCCGCAGCCACCGTTCCTGCCTATGCTCTTGGCCGAGCGTTTCCGGATGCTCTCTACCTGGATCCAAGTGCTTCGATCGAGGCGCGTGTACGAGATCTGCTCTCGCGCATGACGCTGGAGGAGAAGGCCGCACAGATGCGCTGCATTTGGTTCGAGAAGTCCAAGCTTCTCGAGGGTGACAAGTTCTCGCCTGAGAAGGCACGGCCTGTCCTGAGCGATGGGATCGGCCAGATTGGCAGCCCGAACGACACGGCCGGGACGCGGCGCTTCAATTCGACAGACTGTTTTCGTGCGCCGGAAGATGCTGTGGAGCTCATCAATGCGATCCAGCACCATCTCGTGGAAAACACGCGCCTCGGCATCCCCTCGCTCTTTCATGAAGAGACGTGCCACGGGTTGAAAGCGCGTGGGACGACCATATTTCCGATCCCCCCCGCGCTGGGCAGCACCTGGGACCCCGACCTGATCGAGCAGGTCTATGCCGTGGCAGGACGCGAGGTGCGGCTTCGCGGTGCGACTGTAGCCCTCAGTCCGGTGCTGGACCTCGCCCGCGATCCCCGCTGGGGGCGAGTCGAAGAGTTCTTTGGCGAAGATCCCTATCTCGTCGCTCGGATGGGAATCGCCTCGGTCCGTGGACAACAAGGCCGATCGCGTCCACTTGCCAAGGACAAGGTGTTCGCGACGCTCAAACACTTCGTTCATGGCGCGCCCCTGGGCGGCTTAAACACCGCCCCCGCCGAGATGAGCGAGCGGACCTTACGGGAGGCTTTTCTCATCCCGTTCGAGCAGGTGATCCGCGCCGCCGAGCCGGCCGTCGTATTGCCGTCCTACAATGAGGTGGAGGGCGTGCCTTCCCACCAGAACGTCGAGCTGCTCCAGCAGACCGGGCGGGAACGGTTCGGCTTCAAGGGCGCGTATTTCAGCGATTATGGCGGCATCGAGAATCTGGTTGTCGATCATCATGTCGCGGCCGACACTGACGAAGCGGCAATTCTGGCATTGAAGGCCGGTGTCGATGCCGATTTGCCGGAGGGCAAAGCCTACGCCGGCCTCCCTAGGCTGGTTCGCGGCGGGCGGATTGAAGAAGCAAAGGTCGACGCCGCAGTCGCGCGAATACTGGCGCTAAAGTTCGAGGCCGGACTTTTCGAAAACCCCTATATCGATCCTGCACGCGCGGTGAGTGACGTGAATACGCCGGCGGATATCCAACTCGCCCGCACCGTGGCGCAGAAGTCCATCGTCCTGTTGAGGAACGACGGCATCCTACCCCTCGACCCGAAAAAAAGGCTGAAGCTGGCGGTGATCGGTCCAAACGCTGAGGAACCGTTGCTCGGCGGGTATTCGGGTGTGAATTCAAAGGCGGTGGGCATTCTGGCCGGCGTGCGGGCCACTGCCGGTAGCGCCATATCGATTGAGCATGCTGAGGGTGTCCGCATCGTCGAGCCCGATCCCTCCGGACAGCACATGGTGAGCAGACCGGTTCGCCCGGCCGATCCGGCGGAGAACACCAAACGCATCGCGGCGGCTGTGGAGGTCGCCAAGCGCGCCGACGCTATCCTCCTGGTAGTTGGAGATGTGCCCGAAATCGCGCGTGAGTCGGTGTCGGCCTACGCTGCCGGAGACCGGAGCACGCTAGGGCTGTTCGGCGACCAGGACGCGTTGGTGGAAGCCATAGTCGCAACCGGGAAGCCGATCGTCGCCCTGTTGATCAACGGCCGGGCGCTGGCAGTGAACACACTTGCTGAGAAGGCAAACGCCCTCATCGAGGGTTGGTATTTGGGGCAGGAGGGCGGAAACGCTTTTGCCGACATGCTGTTCGGTAAGGTCAATCCCGGCGGGAAGCTGACCGTATCAATTCCGCGATCGGTGGGACAATTGCCGGTTTATTATAACCAGCATCCATCCGCCAAGATCCGCCACTATGTCGACGGGCCGGCTACGCCGCTGTTCCCATTCGGGCATGGGCTTAGCTACACGACCTTCGAAATCTCTCCACCAAGACTCTTGAAGCCGCAGATCGCGATTGGCGAATCGGCAATCGTCGAGGTCGATGTCACAAACACAGGAAAGCGTTCCGGCGACGAGGTGATCCAGCTCTACATTCGAGACGATGTGAGCTCGGTTCCGCGCCCTATCCTTTAGCTCAACGGCTTCCAGCGGATCACGCTTGCTGCCGGCGCGAAAAGCACTTTGCGGTTAGAGG
>CAZNNJ010000895.1:0-2317 GCA_964574305.1 uncultured Rhodospirillales bacterium
GTCGACGCGGACGGCAATCTCGTGAAGCTATACGAGGGGATGCCGGTTTCAATCTTCGATGAGGATTTCGATCAGTCTGGCAACCCCGACAATCTTGTCGCTCACGGTACCGTGGAGCAAAACAAAAACACGGGATGGGCGGCTCACGTCAAATGGTGCTGCCGGATCGACTCAACCGGCATTAAGCATCAATCAGATATCTCACCTCACTAGATCGAGAGCTGAGGTTTCAAGAGATCCGACAGAGTGGGGGTCACGATCAGCCTTTCCGGTCTTCCCAAGGCCGGGAATGCGGTTCGCCGGTGCGGTATTCGCGACCGAGCTCGTAATAATGCTCGACGCCGGAATGGAAGTAATGGAGGTCCTGCTCGCTCATCATCCGCCAGAACTTGGCGGGACGGCCGGCCCAGACCTCGCCCGGCCCGACCACTTTCTTCGGTGAGACGAAGGCGCCGGCTGCGACCATGGCGCCGGTCTCGACCACCGCCTCGTCCATGATGCAGGCGGTCATGCCGATCATGGCGCCGTCCTTGATCGTGCAGGCATGGATCATCGCCATGTGGCCGATCATCACCCCGCTGCCGATCTCGGTCCCCTGTCCCTCCCGCGCGACATGGACGACCGTGCCGTCCTGGATGTTGGTGCGGTCGCCGACGCGGATATAGTTGGTGTCGCCGCGCAGCACGCAGTTGAACCAGATGCTGGCGCCGGAGCCGATGGTGACGTCGCCGATGATCACCGCATTATCGGCGATGAAGGCATCCGGCGCGATGACGGGCAGCTTGTTGGCGAAAGGCAGGATCAGAGGCATCAGGGGAACATCGCTATTTGTGAAAGGCCAGTGGTTTCAGGAATCTGCAGCATGACATTCATATTCTGGATCGCCTGGCCGGAGGCGCCCTTGACCAGATTGTCGATCGCCGAAACCAGGATGGCGCGGCCCGGCACCCGGTCGGCGAACACGCCGATCAGCGCCATGTTTGAGCCGCGGACATGCCGGGTCGCCGGCGCCGTGCCTTCCGGCGTGATCCGCACGAACGGCTCGTCGGCATAAGTCTCGACCAGCGTCTGGCGCAGATCGGCGGCAGTGTGCCCGGCGGCCAGCTTCACATAGATGGTCGACAGGATGCCGCGATTCATCGGCATCAGATGGGGCGTGAAGACGACGCGGATATCGCGGCCCACGGCCCCGGCCAGTTCCTGCTCGATCTCCGGCGCATGGCGGTGCTTGGCGATGCCGTAAGCATGCACGCCCTCCGACACCTCGCCGAACAGCGTATCCTGCTTGGCCTCGCGGCCGGCGCCGCTGGCGCCCGACTTGGCGTCGATGATGATCTCGTCCGGATCGATCAGCCCGGCGCGCAGCAGCGGGATCAGCGGCAGCTGGGCCGAGGTCGGATAGCAGCCGGGATTGGCGATAAGCCGGGCGCCGCGCACCGCATCGCGCTTGAGCTCGGTCAGACCATAGACCGCCTCGCCCTGCAGCTCGACCGCCTGATGGGCATGGCCGTACCACTGGGCATAGCTGTCGATATCGGTCAGGCGGAAGTCGGCCGAGATATCGATGACCTTCACGTGGGTCGGAATGGTCTTCACCACCGCCTGGGTCGTGCCGTGCGGCAGGGCGCAGAAGGCGATATCCACGTTCGACCAATCGACCTCGTCGATCTTGGTCAGGGTCGGCAGGTCGAGCCCGCCCAGATGCGGAAACACCTCGGCCATCGTCTTGCCGGCATAGCGCTCCCCCGTCAGCGCGGTGATGCGCGCGGCGGGATGGAGGGCCAGCAGGCGCACCAGATCGGCGCCCGAATAGCCGCTGGCACCCAGTATCGCGATCCGGACTTCCGGGAAGCTCGTCATCATGTCCCCCGCACGGTGGCAAAAGTGGAAAACCGACCGCGGGGTATATGGCCTAATCTGGCGTAAATTGGAACCTTAGCCCGTCGCCATGGCTGATCACGCGGCCCGCCGTGGGTGACGGGAAATGCGCCGCCATCACCAGAGTGTTCGTATCGACGCAGCCTTCGAGCAGCCGGCGGCGCGTCACCAGGCTGGTGGCGACATCCTGCTCGATTTCCAGCGAAAGCGACGGCTCAGCGAACTGGAGCGGATGATGCCAGCAATCGCCGGAAAAAAGAGCGCCGCCTGCATCATTCCCGTCATGCAAAACGACCTAACCCGCCGTGTGCCCGGGCGCCGCATCGAGCCATGGGTCGGGCCCCAGACCGGGGCCGCGCGTCCGACCCAGAGGAATGAAATCGGCCTGCCCCGCCACAACACCCGGCAGGCCGCGATGGTGGCCTATATCAACGATTAC
>CAZNNJ010000896.1:0-2315 GCA_964574305.1 uncultured Rhodospirillales bacterium
TCGGCATCATCACGATCGCGCCGCTGGTGATCGGGCTCCCCCTGGCGGCCCCCGAATGGCGCCGCGCCGGCGTTACCGAGCCCAGGCATGCCGTGCTGGGTGGCGGTTTGGACGGCTTGGTACAGGTTGGCCGCCAGCGCCGCGGTCGAGGCATTGACCACCACCGACCCGCCCGGCCCCATCGCCCGCGCCGTCGCCTGCATGCCGAAGAAGCAGCCGCGCAGATTGACGCCCACGATCCTGTCGAAGGTCGCGGCGTCGGTCTCGAAGAAATCCAGCACTCCACCCAACATCGCGGCGTTGAGAAAGGCGGCATGGAGCGAGCCGAAGCGCGACACGGTTTCGGCCACCATCCGGTGATTGTCGGCCTCCTGGGAAATATCGGCGCGGATCGCGATAGCCTCGCCACCTTTGGATGCAATCCAGTCGGCCACCGACTGCGCCGCCTCCAGGTTGATATCGACGATGGCGACCTTGGCGCCTTCCTCGGCGAAACGCTGCGCCGCCGACTTCCCCATGCCCTGCCCACCGCCGGTCACCAGCACCACTTTATCCGCGAACATTCCAGTCACCCTGACCTCCCCTAACTACGGGCTTAGCTTACCGGCACATCGAGCGCCGAGCCCGCCCGACCTTGAAGCTTTATTTCAGAATGCGCGGCACACGAACGGACCCGACAACAGGCTTGCGGCCGAACTTCGATATAACGGCCAAAAAGCGACGCGTCCGCAGGCCGGTCAGGGATTGTGGATGTTGCCGATCAAATTGCCTTTGCTGTCCAGAACCCGGCCCTGGCCAAGCGGCGTAAACACAACCGAGCCAACAACCGTCCCATTGGAATCGATCATCTTATAGGTGGCGCCCAACTCCGGCGGGGGATCGTCCGACGACGAACCAAACATGCCGCAGCCGGCGAGCGGAAGGAATCCGACGATGGCAACGACCATGCCCAGCCTCATGACGACCCCTCAGTTTTATCGCGAAGCGGCTGTGATTATCGCGCTTAGGCCGAGAGCCAACAAGCGGCAATCGCTGGACTTACGGCTGTTGCCATGCGAACGATTGCCGCGAATTTCAAGCTGGATTGCATCGGGAAGGGAAGGCCATGCGCTTTGTATTGGGATATGGGCTGAACGACATCCGCCATATGGCCGACGTCGCCAAGGCGGCCGAGGCTTCGGGGTTCGACAGCTTCACCTTCGGCGACAGCCTGTTCTATCCGAAGCACACCGATTCGATTTACCCCTACAAGGGCGGCGACCGGTCGTTCCTGGAGAATATCGACTTCCTCGATCCGACCGCGGCGATCGCCTCGCTGGCGGCGCAGACCACGACGCTGAAATTCTATTGCGGCGTGCTGAAGCTGCCGAGCCGCCATCCGGTGCTGACCGCCAAGTCCTATGCCTCGCTGGCCTTCCTGTCGAACAACCGCGTCTCGTTGGGCGTCGGCATCAGCCCGTGGAAGGAAGACCTCGTCTATCTGGGCGTCGACTGGGACAATCGCGGCAAGGTGATGGATGAGTGCTTGCAGGCGATCCGCGGCCTGTGGACCGGCGACTATTTCGGCTTCAACGGGGAGTTCATCAAGTTCGGCGAGGTCAAGATGCGGCCGGTGCCCTCCGTGCCGGTGCCGATCCTGGTCGGCGGCCATTCCAAGCCGGCGCTGCGCCGCGCGGCCAAGCTGGGCGACGGCTGGATGTCGGCCGGCGGCACGGTTGAGGAAAACAAGGCGATGGTCGAGACCATCCAGACCTTCCGCAAGGAATACGGCACCGACCATAAGCCGTTCCAGATCCATGCCGGCGTGATGGATTCGACCGACGTCGATTCGATGAAGCGGATGGTCGAGATGGGCGCCACCCATATCTTCACCGCGCCGTGGGACGTCTATAACCCGGCCCTCTCGCTCGAGGAGAAGGTCGACGCGGTGCGCCGCTTCGGCGACACGGTGATCGCGAAGAACGGCTGATCGTGACCGCCCGGATCGCCATATTGGGGGCGGGCGGCCGCATGGGCCGCGCGCTGATCCGTGCGCTGTCGGAGACCGAGGGCGCGCAACTGGCCGCCGCCGTCGAGTATAACGGCAGCCCGCTGATCGGCCAGGACGCCGCGATCCTGGCCGGCCTGCCCGCCGGAACGATCCGCATCGGCAAGGACGGCGCCGCCGGTATCGCCGCCGGCAATGTGGCGATCGAATTCTCGACGCCGGCGGCGACGGTCAAGCATGCCCAGATCGCCGCAGAGGCGGGCGTCGCCTATGTCGCCGGCACCACCGGCATGGCCGCCTGCGACGAGGACGTGCTGCGCGAGGCGGC
>CAZNNJ010000897.1:0-2310 GCA_964574305.1 uncultured Rhodospirillales bacterium
GTTCGGTGCCCAGCGTGGTCACGACCAGCGCCTGGGTTTCGCCGCGGGTGAACAGGGCGGAGCCGTGGGCGCGGGGCAGGGTGCCGACTTCGCTGACGATCGGGCGGACCGTCTTGGTGTCGCGGCCGTCGATGCGGACGCCGGTATCCAGGATCTGGCCGCGGACGATGTCCGACTCCAGCTCCTTGAAGATCTTGCCGGCCAGCTGCAGGTCGTGGCCGGCTTCGGTCTCGGCGGCCAGCGCCTCGGCCATCTTCTTCTTGGCGTCGGAGAGCTTGCCATAGCGGTCCTGCTTCACCCGCTCCTTGTAGGCGGCGTCGATATCGGCGCCGATGAGCCCGGAAATGCGGGACTTCAGCGGCTCGTATTCCGGCGCGACCGCGGGAACGTCCCAGGGGTCCTTGGCGCACAGCTCGGCCAGGTCGATGATCAGGTTGATGACCTCACCGAAGGCTTTCTGGCCGAAGGTGACGGCGCCCAGCATGACCTCTTCCGACAGCTCCTGCGCCTCGGACTCGACCATCAGCACGCCTTCGGCGGTGCCGGCGACGACCAGGTCCAGCTTGGACTCGGGCAGCTGCTCCAGCAGCGGGTTCAGGACATATTCGCCATTGATATAGCCGACGCGGGCGCCGCCGATCGGGCCCATGAACGGGATGCCCGACAGCGTCAGCGCGGCTGAGGTGCCGATCATCGCCGGGATGTCGGAATCGTTCTCCAGGTCGTGCGACAGGACGGTGCAGATGACCTGGGTCTCATTGCGGAAGCCGTTGGCGAACAGCGGACGGATCGGCCGGTCGATCAGGCGGGAGGTCAGGACTTCCTTCTCCGTCGGGCGCCCTTCGCGCTTGAAAAAGCCGCCGGGGATCTTGCCGGCGGCGAAGGTCTTTTCCTGGTAATGGACGGAGAGCGGGAAGAAATCGATGCCCACTTTTGGGGACTTTTCGGCGACGACGGTGCAGAGCACCGTGGTCTCGCCATAGGTGACCATCACGGCGCCGTCGGCTTGACGCGCGATCTTGCCGGTTTCGAGAACGAGGCGACGACCGCCCCAGTTCATCTCTTTGCGGTAAACGTTAAACATAATTATCCTTTCAAACCATTATCCGGCCCGCCCTATTGCGGATCCCGGATCGGGATATCAGCCGGCCCCATTGCCGGTGATTTCCCGCGTCGATGAGGTCTTCTCGACGTGGACGTCTATTGGCCCATGAGCCACGCTCCGGGGAACATTCCCCGGCGGCATGGATCACAGGCGATGGTAATCTGAAGGCAGACTGCCTGGCCTTAGCGGCGCAGGCCCAGGCGCTGAATGATCTCGTAATAGCGCGGACGGTGCTTGTTCTTCAGATAGTCCAGCAGACGGCGACGCTGACCGACCATGACCAGCAGGCCACGGCGGCTGTGAACGTCTTTCTTGTGCGTCTGCAGGTGCTCGGTCAGATTCTTGATCCGCTCGGACAGGATCGCGATCTGGACTTCGGCCGAACCGGTATCGGCGGCCGCCTTGCCGTACTCGGTGACGAGTTCGGCCTTGCGTTCGTTCGTAATCGACATCGTAACTCCTTTAGGGCTCGTAGTTGAAAACGCGCACCGGTTGTGCTTCCGCGCTGTCGATCCGCACCATCGCAACGGCCTTGCCTTGCCACAAAGCAAGAGCAATGCCGCGGTCACGCCCTTCGGCTATCAATTCAGCCAACCAGTCGCGGTGATGGTGCGTGAAGAGACCGACAGTCTGTCCACATCTCAACCGTTGCGCCTCGTCCGCCGTCAGGGCCAGTGCCGGGATGTCGTCCAGCACGGTCTCGATCGGCAAAACATGCTCGGTCAATCCGGCTATATCGCTCGGAAGCGCGTCAAAGTCCAGAGGGTAGGCGTTTTCGGCACGAAATTGGCCCACTGCGAGCCTTCTTAAGGCCGAAACATGGCCGAAACAGCCCAGCGCCATTCCCATGTCGCGGGCCAGCGACCGGACATAGGCGCCCTTGCCGGTCTCGACCTCGAAGATGCTGTGGTCGTCGTCCTCCTGCCCGACCAGTTCCAGCCGATGAACGTCGATCAGCCGCTCGGCCAGCTCGGCCGGCGCGCCGGCGCGGGCCAGGTCGTAGGCGCGTTCCCCATCCACCTTGATCGCGGAGAAGGCCGGCGGCGCCTGCGAGATCGTGCCGGTGAAGCGCGGCAGAAGCGCGGTGATGGCGCCGCTGGACGGACGGCTGGCGGAGCGGGCGATCACCTCGCCTTCGCGGTCGTCGGTGGTCGTCGCCTCGCCCCAGCGGACGGTGAAGCGATAGATCTTCCTGGCGTCCTGTA
>CAZNNJ010000898.1:0-2300 GCA_964574305.1 uncultured Rhodospirillales bacterium
TTGGTGATAATAGACGGCAAGGTGGCGCGCGCCGGTGTGAAGAATCACTGGACGTGTCTCCGGATGCTTGCGGAGGTCGATCGCCAGATCGTAGCCGTTCGGGGCCAGCCGGTCGGACAGGGCTTGCCAGTCCTCCTCTGTGTGGTCGACCAGGCCCAGCGCCGACTTGGCATGGAAGAAGTCGAACTCGATCACTTCATCGACTGCCGGCTCCAGCGACCAGATCGATTTCGAGGCGCGGCTTGAAAGGACGGAGATCGTGGCGTCGGCAAAATGCCTCTTCAGCCGTCGCACCGCCGGCAGTGCCGTGACGCAATCGCCGATATGATCCAGCTTGACGACCAGAATTTTCCTGATCGTCGCGGCGTTAAACACCGGGCGCCCGGGACAGAGAAGCTCGAGCGCCTCCCAGTCGTACGCATAGTCGTCGCTGTTCTTCGAGAGCCGGGGGTGGAAGAACGGATCGCCGGCGACGAACAGCCCGGCCCATTGGCTTTCGAACGCGCGGTTGTCGTAGATATCTTCCATCTCCACGCGGCTGGCTTGCTCGTGGTGAACCAACGTTGTGTGCGGCGTGTAGATCGTCTTGAGTCCCGCGCGCCACAGCCGCAGACAGAAATCCAGGTCGTTATTGACAATCGTGTGCAGCTCGTCGAAACCGCCCAGCGTCTGGAATGTCTCCCGCCGGGTGAGCATGCAGGCGCCGGTCACGGCGATGACGTTGCGCTGGGTCAGCGCAAGGCCGAAATAGCCCGGATCGTTCTCCGCCATATAGCGGAAGGCATGGCGCGCGATGCCCATCGCAGCCAGGAACATGCCGGCATGCTGCACACGGCGGTCGGGATAGAGCAGCTGAGGCCCGACTATGCCGACCTCGGGGCGCTGGGCATGCTCCAGAAGCACATGCAGCCAGTCTTCGCGGATGATCTCGATATCGTCATTGAGAAACAGCAGGAACTCGCCACGGGACTGAGCGACGGCCAGGTTGTTGAAGCGGGACCAGTTGAACGGCTCGGTCGTCTCGATCACGACGTCGGCATTTTCCTTGAGCCACGCTTTCCAGTCTTGCTGGTCGGCCGGAATATTCTCGATGCAGATGATCTCGAAATTACGATAAGCGGTCTTCTCGCGCAGCGTGTCGATGCAGGTTTTGATGAGGCCCCGTGCTGCGCAGGTCGGAATGATGATCGAAACCAGGCCTTGCGCGTTGACGGTCCGCCGCAAGCGGAAAATGCCGGGTGCCGCCCCGTTCGCGACGACACCGTCGATGCCCCGCCGCGTCAGGGCGTCTTTCAACGCCGCCTCCTGCATCGCCGGGGGGTCGGCGAACTCTGCGGCGGTTTGCAGCAGAACCACGGGAACGTGGTGAACGACCTCGGCCGTCTCCGTCAGTCGTAGCGCCAGATCATAGGCGCCGGCCTCGGCGATGTCGCCCAAAGTCATGCCGGATCGCACGATCAGGCGCTCGCTGGCGCACCAGGCGCGGCCGATATAATTGGTTGAGAGCAGCAGATCGGGCGACCAATCGGGCTTGAAAAAGGCCTCGGTTGCGCCGCTGGCGGGGCTGACGCGACGGTCGTCGCCATACAAGAAATCGGCGTCCTGGTGCAGGCCGGTCTCGACCGCGAGCTCGACCAGCGCATCGCAGCTCAGCTCGTCTCCTGGCGCAAGGGTCATCACATAGGCCGGGCGGCTTGCTTCGTATCCTGCCAGAGTTTCCAACGCGGGGGCCGGTCGCGTCGCGACCTCGACCCTCTCGCTCAGCGCGGTGAAACCGGCCAGGAGCTCCGCGGCAAAGGAGTCGCGCTTGATGTTCTTGCCGAGCGGCAGGATCAGGACGCGCAAGTCGGAATAGGTCTGGGCAGAGATCGACGACAAGGTTCGGCGCGCCAGACGGATCGCCGCCTCATCGCCGGTAGGCACGGCGAGAGCGATCCAGAAGCGTGGCTGCCAGCCCAGGTTGCTCAGGATGCGCTCGTCTAACGCAGTCTCGGCGAGCGGCATCCTGGTGCGCAAGGACCAGGGACCGATGCCCTCCGGAGCTTCCTCGACCTCGATCGAGAATTCCGACCGCGCGCTGTTGTCCGCCTCATCGCGGGCTGTGACGCTGAGCGTATGGCTGCCGACGGGCAACGAGCGGTGCGAGAGCAGGGCGGTAAAACCGCTGGTGAGTGCTCCAGGCCAATCGCCGAACTGCGAGAAAACGTCCAGCCGGCGCACCCCTGTGAAGGCTGATGTCAGGAACTCGCCATCGATCGCGTAGTCGGTGTAGCTGTCGTGGCCGAGCGAGCCGTCGCTCG
>CAZNNJ010000899.1:0-2271 GCA_964574305.1 uncultured Rhodospirillales bacterium
AGATCGCCGGCGACAGGCCCTCGATGGAATCGACGTCCGGCTTCTGCATCAGCTCAAGGAACTGGCGGGCATAGGCCGACAGGCTCTCGACATAGCGCCGCTGCCCCTCGGCATAGATCGTATCGAAGGCGAGCGACGACTTGCCCGAGCCCGACAGGCCGGTGATCACCACCAGCGAGTCGCGCGGCATATCCACGTCGATATTCTTCAGATTGTGCTCGCGCGCGCCGCGCACGCTGATGTGCTTATGCATGAGGCCCAGGTCTTGACCGCCCGAATGTCGTGAAGCGGGTAATATGGGGTATCCCGGGGCGGTTGGCGACTCCTCCGCAGCGCAAATCCCCACCGCTTCGCGGCGTGCCCCTCCCTCTCCCGCAAGCGGTAGAGGGGATCATGAAGCCCCTCGCCCATGAAATGGGAGAGGGAGGGGCCCGCGAAGCGGGAGGGTGAGGGGGATTTATCTCAGCCCCGCCTCCCTCAGCAGCGGCAGCACCTCCCGCTGGAACCGCTCCATCCCGGAGATGAAGGCCGGCCAGGTCAGCAGAATGCCATCCACCCCGTTCTCGGCCAGCATGCGCAGCCGGTCGACCACCTGCTCCTTGGTGCCGATCAGCGGGAAGCCGCCATAGCCGGCGATCATGTCGTCGCCGATGCGTTTCATGATGTCGGGCGGGATGCTCTGGGAGTTGATGCCCATGCCGTCCACGAAGTTCCTGGCGGCCACACGGTCGCCCTTCTCGTTCACGCACGCCTCGAACTGGCGGCGCGCATCCGCCTCGGTGTCGCCGACGATGACATAGGCCGTCATCCAGACCTTCAGGTCGCGGCCGAACTCGGCGAAGGCGTAGTTGCGGTAGTCGTCCATCTGCTTCCGGATGGAAGCCAGGTCGTGCAGGGTCGGGCCGGAAAAGACGATGTCGAAATGCTTGGCTGCAAAGCGCTTTCCGACTGCCGAACCGCTGGCGTTCATCAGCGCCGGGTAAGGTTGCTGGATCGGTCTCGGCTTCAGGCAGGCCTGCCTGATATTGTAAAAGCGGCCAATGAAATCGAAAGGTTCTTCAGCGGACCACAGCAGCTTCATAAGCGCGATCCACTCCTCCGCCATCTCATAGCGCTCGGCATGCTCCAGCAGGGGCGAGCCGAACAGCTCGATCTCCGGCCTGTTCCAGCCGGTGACGACATTGAGGGTGAAGCGGCCGCCGCCGACATGGTCGATGGTGGTGGCCTGCTTGGTCGCCAGCACCGGGTGCATTGTCGGCACATGGATGGTGGCGAAGACGGCCGGGTTGCGGGTCAGCGCCGTGACCGAGGCGCAGAAGGTCATCGCCTCGAACACCTGCTCGTTGAAATGCGTGACGCCGCCGAATCCCTGCCAGCGGCCGAGCGGCACGATCGCCTCGAATTCCATCTCGTCGGCCAGGCGGGCGGTGGTCATGACGTTGGGCCAGGTTGCCTCGAACACGCCGTCGATTGTCGACATGCAGGCGGCGCCGGAAACATTGGTGCAGAAGGTGCCGAGCTTGAGCTTGCGAGGGCCGAACAGCGGGTTGGTTTTGGCCAATGCCTCCTGCCGTGCGTCGTTCGCCCTTGATTCGCCGCTCGCCATGCCCAACTCCCATCCCCCGGTCGGACTTGAGGTTATCGCGACCGGCGGCGCAGCGGGCAAGATCGTTGCGCGCCCCCGCTCTACCTCCTAGTCTTCGGATTCGATCATTCCAGCGGACAGGTTTTCCCATGGCCGGCAGCGTCAACAAAGTCATCCTTATCGGCAATCTCGGAAAGGATCCCGAGGTACGTTCGATGCAGAGCGGCGGCAAGGTGTGCAACCTGTCGGTCGCGACCTCCGAGAGCTGGAAGGACAAGATGTCCGGCGAGCGCAAGGACCGCACCGAGTGGCACCGCGTCGTGATCTTCAACGAGAACCTGATCAGCGTCGCCGAACGCTTCCTGAAGAAGGGCTCGAAGGTCTATCTCGAAGGCCAGATCGAGACCCGCAAATGGACCGATCAGTCCGGCCAGGAGAAATATTCGACCGAGGTGGTGCTGCGCCCGTTCCGCGGTGAGCTGACCCTGCTCGACAGCCGTGAAGGCGGCGGGGGCGGCTATGGTGGTGGCGGAGGCGATTACGGCGGCGGGGGCGGAGGCTATGGCGGCACGTCGGGCGGCGGTGGCCGTGGCGGCGGCGGTTCGGGCGGAGGCGGCTATGGAGGCGGTGGCGGTGGCGGTGGCTTCACCCCGTCGGGCCCGGACCTGGACGACGAGATTCCGTTC
>CAZNNJ010000900.1:0-2257 GCA_964574305.1 uncultured Rhodospirillales bacterium
GGCCAGTCTTCGGCCTGCGCCACCAGCCGCGCCCGCACCGGGTTGAGCGAGATGTAGCGGATGGCGGCATGGAGATGCCGTTCGTCCATCGCTACCGAGCCGAAGCGGCCTTGCCACAGATGGCCGGTCCAACCGTTACGGGCGTTCACGTGCGCGGTATAGCGGCGGTGCAGGTCGGCGAAGGTCAGCCTCAGCCCGTCCGGATCGCTGGGCGTGAGGATGACGTGGACGTGGTTGGGCATCAGGCAATAGGCCCAAACCTCAGCCTTTGCCTTATGCGCGGCCTCGGCCAGCAATGCGCGATAGAGCCGGTAATCGTCGTCGCGGAAGAACGTCGGCTCCCGCCGGTTGCCGCGTTGAGTCACGTGATGCGGAATACCGGGAACCACCAGCCGTGCGATGCGTGCCATTTGCGAACGACAGCATGACCGGCACTAAAAGTAAACTGTCACCGTTTTCGGAGAATGGAAACACCGCAGCTTGCCCCCGGGAACAAAAGCCCGGCCTCGGCACGTTGAATAGGCGAACGCCCGCAATCCCGATCGCCGCCCGCGCCGGCGGCAGAAAGCGCTATCGATGTCCTTATCGAATGAAGGTCTGCTCATCATCCTTTTTGTCGGGATCGTGTCCGGCTGGCTGGCCGGCAAGGTGGTGAGTGGCGGCGGCTTTGGGCTGATCGGCGATCTGGTCGTGGGCATACTCGGCGCTTTCGTCGGCAACTGGCTGCTGCCGCAGCTCCATATCCATCTCGGCACCGGCATCGTGCCGCTCATCGCCAACGCGACGCTGGGCGCGATCGTGCTGCTGGTGGTCATCAGGCTGTTTACCGGGGGCGGCCGGCGATGGGGCCGTCGCTGATCGCCGGCCCCCGCGCCTAGGGCCCGGTCCGCTTCAGCGTGTAGATCACGTTGTTCAGCCCGAAGACGACCGTATCCGGCGCCGCCAGATGAAATGACAGCTCCGCGCACCCGGTCTCGAGCGTCGGGAATTTCTCGCCCACAAACCCCAGCTTCACCGCCGTCTCCTTCGGCGCCGTCATTCCCCGGTCGGGATCGTCCAGCCCGCCCTCGAACAGGCTTTCCGGCTCCAGCTCGGTGATCGTGTAGTGCGGCTTCGGGCAGGCGAACCAGCTGGGGGCGTCGACGCGGTTTTTGCGGAAGGCGATGACGGCGCCCTTCAATGCGGCTTCGTAATGCGGCTTCAGGTCGCTTTTCGGGCCGACCCAGGGTGCATCCTGGGCGCCGGTCACGGTCCAGCTGCCCGCGAAGACGCCCTGTGCCACGGCCTGCGCCGGGAATGAAGCCAGCAGGCCGAGGCCGAGCGTCAGTGTCTTTCCGTCCATCGAATCTCCCCCTCGCATCCTCCCCCTAAAGGGCGAATGGTTAATCACAGGAAATCGGCGTTAGGATAAGGCGGTCACCGCCAACCATAAACCCCAGGGAGGAACGATATGACTGTCGCATACGAAGGCATGTCGTTCATGCCGAGCGCCAACAACTTCGCGCCTTTCAAGAAACATGACCGGAATTTCTTTCTCCTGGTCGTGGCGCTGATCTGGTTTGGAATCCTGATGGGTTTCGTGCCGGAGCTGATCCATCACTACCATTCCGACGAAGCAGCCTATACCTGGGTCATGCCCTATCATGGGGCGGCGTTCGTGGGCTGGCTCGTGCTCTTCACGGTTCAGGTTCTTTTGGCGCGTTCGGGCGCGATGCGGGTGCATCGAACGCTGGGACTGGTCGCGTTCGGCCTGGCGCCGGCGATGGTCGTTCTCGGCACGATGGCGGCCTTCATCTCCGAGCGCCGCGATCTCGGAACGCCGGCGGGCGATCCCGCTTTCATGAGCTTGATGCTCGGCGACATGGTGGCCTTCGCGGGGATCGCGTCGGCGGGGCTTCTCCTGCGCGGCAGCCCGGTGGCGCATAAGCGGCTGATGCTGCTGTCGACGATCATGCTGTCCGATGCCGGCTACGGCCGCTGGTGGCAGCCGGCGCTGCACAGGATGTTCGGCGATGGTCTCTGGCAGTTTTGGGTGGAGAATTATCTGGGGCCGATACTCCTCGTCCTGGCTCTCGGCGCCTACGATTTCGCGACGCGCAGACGCCTGCATCCGGCCTATGTCTCGGGCGCCCTGTGGGTGGTCGGCATTGAGCTCGTGGCGTCCTATCTCTATGTCAGCCCGTGGTGGACGAACGTGGCGACGGGGCTGATCACGACCGTCGCCGCGAAGTTGGGCGAGGGCGCGGCCACCTACGCG
>CAZNNJ010000901.1:0-2244 GCA_964574305.1 uncultured Rhodospirillales bacterium
GGCAAGCCCTCAATCACATAATCCAAAGCCACGCCTGAATTCTTGCCCAGCCTCTGCGCTCAGCCCACCCTACGCATCACATCCAGTCCGGCACCGGCAGGTTCTTCGATTTCAGGAATTCGGGGTTGAACAGCTTGGACTGATAGCGCGAGCCGCCGTCGGCGAGGATGGTGACGATGCGGTGGCCGGGGCCGAGGTCCCGGGCGACCCGGATCGCGGCGGCGACATTGATCCCGCTCGATCCGCCCAGCACCAGCCCCTCCTCCTTGATCAGGTTGAAGATGACCGGCAGCGCCTCCTCGTCCGGAATCTGCACCGCGTCGTCGACCGGCGCGCCGTCCATGTTGGCGGTGACCCGGCCGGTGCCGATCCCCTCGGTGATCGAGCCGCCTTCGATCTTGTGTTCGCCGTGCTTGTAATAGTGATAGAGCGACGAGCCCATCGGGTCGGCCAGCACGATCCTGACGTTGGGATTGCGCTCCTTCAGCGCCATGCCGACGCCGGCCAGGGTCCCGCCCGTGCCGGTGGCGCAGGTGAAGGCGTCGATCTTGCCCTCGGTATCGCGCCAGATCTCCTGGCCGGTGGTGCGGCGATGACCCTCGCGGTTTGCGGTATTGTCGAACTGGTTGGCCCAGACCGCGCCGTTGGATTCGGTTTTGGCGAGCTCCTGCGCCAGCCGGTCCGACACATGCACGTAATTGCCGGGATTGGCATAGGGCACGGCCGGGACGAGGCGCAGCTCGGCGCCGATCAGCGTGATGAAGTCCTTCTTCTCCTGGCTCTGCGTCTCCGGCATCACGATCACTGTGCGATAGCCGCGGGCATTGCCGACCAGCGCCAGGCCGATGCCGGTATTGCCGGCGGTGCCTTCGACGATCGTGCCGCCCGGCTGGATCAGGCCCCGGGATTCGGCATCCTCGATGATCGCCAGCGCGGCGCGGTCCTTCACCGATCCGCCGGGGTTCAGGAACTCGGCCTTGCCGTAGATATCGCAGCCCGTCTCCTCCGATGCCCGCTTGAGCCGGATCAGCGGCGTATTGCCGATACTGTCGAGGAAGCCGTTGCGCAGGGGCATGAGTTGTCTGCGTTCTGTTGATGAGTTTCAGCTAGGATGAATTCCAGAAGATTGGGGATATTACCAGCCCGATTCAATCATCCGTCCTTGGCTTCCGCCAATTCGTCCCAATGGGAGGTCGAGTGCAGCGCCGGTTCGCTCTGCGGCGCCGCGTCCGACCGGAAATGGGCGCCGCGGCTCTCTTTCCTGCGTTCGGCAGCGCGCGCCATCAGCAGGGTAAGGCCAACGGAATCTTCCGCCGCGGTGCCCGCCGTCTTCCGCCGAAGAACGCCCAGTGCGGCGATTGCCCGGGTAAGGCCGGCCTCATCGCGCACCACGCCGACATCGCGGTTCATGATTGCCCGGATTTCGGTGACTGCGCCGTTCTCGACGGCCGCCGGCACGGCGATGTCGGTTTCGCGCGCAGCGACCTCGGCGCTCAGGCCCGCCACATCCTCAGCCACCAGACGGCCGCAGACCGCCGCCTCCAGCAGGGAATTGGAGGCGAGGCGGTTGGCGCCGTGCAGGCCGGTGCAGGCAACCTCGCCGGCGGCCCACAGGCCCGGAACGCTGGTCCTGCCGGCCTTGTCCACCTTGACGCCGCCCATATGGTAATGCGTCGCCGGCCTGACCGGGATGGGCGTCTGCTCGGGATCGAGGCCATATTCGCCCAGCACGCGATGGATGGTCGGGAAGCGGCTGGCGAAGGTGCCGGGGGCGAAATGGCGGACGTCAAGCCCGGCGCTGCCGCCCTCCCTGGCCCACTCGGCAAAGACCGCGCGGGCCACGACGTCGCGCGGCGCCAGGTCCTCGCCCGGCGTGCCGGCCATGAAGCGCTCGCCCTTCTCATTGATCAGCACCGCGCCCTCGCCGCGCACCGCCTCGCTGATCAGCGGCATCGGGTCGGCTCCCACGGCGAGCGCCGTCGGATGAAACTGGGCGAATTCCAGATCGGCCAGCACCGCCCCGGCGCGGCCCGCCAGCACGATGCCGGCGCCGCGCGCACTGATCGGGTTGGTCGTCGCCTGCCACAGCCCGCCGACGCCGCCGGTCGCCAGCACGACTATGCCTGTCGGCAGCAGGACCGTATCGCCATTTTGCCGGACCACGACGCCGGAAATCTTGCCGTCGGTCACGAGATCGGAAGAGCACACGTCTGAACTCCAGTCACACTTATATAACTCGTATGC
>CAZNNJ010000902.1:0-1078 GCA_964574305.1 uncultured Rhodospirillales bacterium
GGCCACTCCCTGCTCGATGTCACGTGCGGGCTCGACTATCACAGCCTCGACAATGACTTCCAGAGGATGGCGGAGACCGGCAGGTGCGTTAGCCGTTACCTGGAGAAGCGCGGCTCCGACGTGCGGTATCTCATGCGGCTTTTGCCTGTCCTTTGCCGAGACAAATCCTTCGGCGGGGCAGTTCTGGTCTTCACCCAAGTGGCCGACCGGAACTGGGGTACGGCATGATCGATACGAGCCCCATCGTGTCAGCCGGCAGGCTGGGCATGCCTGTCCCCTCGGACCAAAGGACATGGTTATGATTATCTACAAGACCCTGAGTTTCGCTGATATGCGCGGCGACCTTGTCCGCTGGCTTTCGACACGGCCACGCACCTATGGCGAGGCGCGCGGGATGGGTATCGCAAACGGTCCGACATGGGATGCGGCGCTGGTCGATGGCCTGGTGGCGATCGATGGCGTCAACAGTGAAGACGTCGTCGATGGCGTCATGCATCCCAACCCCGATGCACGCTTGCTCATCGGGCCCAAAGGCTACGCCGAGCTGCATGCGCTGACGTCCGCGAAGAGGGAATTGCTGCCGGCGGCCTGAGCATTGTAGGTTCAAGTTCGCTCACCCAGACGTCATTGCGAGAAGCCGCCGGGCTTGGCCGAAGGCCAGCCCGAGGACAGGCTCCGGCGGGAATCCAGGATTGCCGGGAAGCAGAAGGTTTTAACGCGGAGGTCGCGGAGATATCCTGTATTCCTTTGCGCCCTCCGCGAAACCTCCGCGACCTCTGCGTTAAGGATTTGAATCCCGGATTTCCGCTTTCGCGGGAAACGCGTCAGGAAATCTTACAGTCGGCCGCCGCACATCGCGGCGCTGCCGCTACCCTGTTGAAATCGCTGCGCTGCCGGCGCTGGTCTGCTTTTTGCATCGATGGCCGCAGGGACATGACTTCATCAAAGGGCTCGCGCCATGCTCGAAAATACCGCCGCGACCGAGGGCGAAATGGATCGCAAAGCCACGATCGAACCATCGACGCCGGATCCCGCCCTACGTGAACCGTTCGAAGCGATACGGCGGTACCCCCGCCTC
>CAZNNJ010000902.1:1088-2240 GCA_964574305.1 uncultured Rhodospirillales bacterium
ACTGCCGCGGGTTAAGGCCCTGGGTGACGCGTTCGAGGCGATCTGGCGGATCGCCGGCCTGCCGCCGGGCGATCTCAGCCGCAACCCGGATGGGACCTACAAGGCCGCCTATGCGATGCGCGCCTGGAACACCTATGCCGCAACGAGAGAGTGGCGCGCCGTGCTGAGCGCGGCGAAGCTGAGGGGGTAGCTGCGAGGAATCGAGCCGGGTCGGATGAGTTCGTCGCACCCTGATGTCCTACGTCATCGTCATTCCAGCGCAGGCGGGAATCCGGGAGAGCAGAAGATTTCAACGCGGAGGGCGCGGAGGTTTCGCAGAGGTCGCGGAGAAGGACATGTATTCCTCTGCGCCCTCGGCGTGCCCTCCGCGACCTCTGCGTTAAAGATTTGAATCCTGGATTTCCCGGTCGGTGGTGGCGGTGAGGCGTGTGCTAAACGACTATCGCGCCTGACGGTAATGCGGGTTATCGTGCCCGCAAATGACCCAATACTGGTGGGTGAACCACAAGCAGACCGTCCGTCAGGAGATTGACGGGCAATATCTTTGGTCGCCCAAGACCAACGCCAACGGCGCGCGCAACGAGTTCTACAACAACATGCGCCGCGCCGATCCCGGCGACATCGTGCTGTCCTATGCCGACGGCAGGATCGGCCATATCGGCCGCGTCACCGAGTTCGCCTTTACCGCGCCCAAGCCGGAGGAGTTCGGCCAGACCGGGGCCTATTGGAACCGGGAAGGCTGGCTGCTGCCGGTGTTCTGGACGCCGCTCGCCGTGCCGGTGCGGCCGAAGGACATGATCGGCCGGCTCGGGCCCCTGCTGCCCAGGACCCATTCCCCGATCCGCCCCGAAACCGGCGCCGGCAACCAGGGCGTCTATCTGGCCGCCATCCCCGAGCCGGTGTTCGAGATGGTGACGGCGGGCACGGCCTACAGCGCGGCGGCGCTCTATCGCGGCGGCGCCAACAGCCTCAATTTCCAGGTCGTGTCGGCGCAGCTGGACGACATCGTCGAAGGCTGGATCAAGGCCGACCTGACACTCGACCAGACCGTCCGGGACAGCGTCATCCAGGCCCGGCGCGGCCAGGGCAGGTTCCGCGCCAACGTGGAGACGATCGAGCGCGCCTGCCGCCTCACCGGCATCACCAACCCCA
>CAZNNJ010000903.1:0-2239 GCA_964574305.1 uncultured Rhodospirillales bacterium
CCGCGCTCGATCTCGAAGCCTTCCCCGTCGCTTGGAAGGAATTGCCCGGGCTCAGCACGATCGACGCCGCCCTGGCCGGCGATGCGCCGCTGCTGCACGCATCGCGCGCCGGCAACGTGCTGGTGCGCGGGCGGGTAGCACGCGGCGACCCCGATGCGGCGCTGGCCGGCGCCGACGTGGTGGTCGAAAGCATGTTCGAGACCGGCTTCGTCGAGCACGCCTATATCGAGCCGGAGGCGGGATATGCTGCGCGGGTCGGCGACCGGATCGAGGTCGCGGCTTGCACGCAGTCACCCTATATGGACCGCGACGATGTCGCCGTCATCCTCGGCATTCCGCCCGAATCGGTCAGGATATTGCCGACCGCCGTCGGCGGCGGCTTCGGCTCGAAGCTCGACCTGTCGGTGCAGCCTTTCCTCGCCATTGCCGCCTGGCACCTCGGGCGGCCGGTACGGATGGCCTATTCCCGGCGCGAATCGATGATGACGACGACCAAGCGGCATCCGGCCCGCATCCATGCCCGCATCGGCGCCCGCCGTGACGGCCGGCTGCTGGCGATGGATTTCACCGCGGACTTCAATACCGGCGCCTATGCCTCATGGGGGCCGACGGTGGCGAACCGGGTGCCGGTCCATGCCGGTGGCCCCTATTTCCTGCCGCATTACCGGGCGCTGACCCGCGCGGTCCATACCAATCTGGTGCCGGCCGGCGCCTTCCGCGGCTTCGGCGTGCCGCAGGCCGCCATTGCCGGGGAGCAGCTCTACGACATGCTGGCCGATCGGCTTGGGATCGACCGGCTGGAGTTCCGGATCATGAACGCGCTGCAGCCCGATCAGCCGACCGTGACCGGCCAGGTGCTGGGCGAGGGCGTGGACATCCGGCGCTGCCTGGAGGTGCTGCGGCAGCACTGGTTGCGGGCGCGGGCTGAGGCCGGTGTCTTCAACGCCAATGCCGATGGGCCGATGCGCCGCGGCGTCGGCATCGGCGCCATGTGGTACGGCTGCGGCAACACGGCGATGACCAATCCGTCGACCATCCGGCTGGGCCTGAAGCCGGACGGGCGGCTGGCGCTGCATCAGGGCGCGGTCGATATCGGCCAGGGCTCCAACACCGTGATCACCCAGATCTGCGCCGACGCGGTCGGCGCGCCGATCGCCGCCTTCGACCTTCTGTCGGCCGACACCGACATCACGCCCGATTGCGGCAAGTCCTCCGCCTCGCGCCAGACCTTCGTCACCGGCAAGGCGGCCGAGCTTGCCGGCCGGCAGCTGCGCCAGGCGATCCTGCTGCGCGCCAATGCCGGGGACGATGCGGAGCTGACATTCGGCGACGGCGCGGTCACGGTGCGCGACGGCTTGCATGAGACCGTGATCGATCTCGCCGGCCTGCCGCGCGATGCGCGTGGCTATGTGCTGGCCGAGGAGGCGAAGTTCGATCCGCCGACGACCGAGCTGGATGCGGACGGGCAGGGCACGCCCTACGCGGTCTATGCCTTCGGTGCGCATCTGGCGGAGATCGAGGTCGATACCGAGCTCGGCACCGTGCGAGTGCTGAAGCTGACCGCCGCCCACGATCTCGGCAAGGCGATCAACCCGACCCTGGCCGAGGGCCAGATCGAGGGCGGCGTGGCCCAGGGGCTCGGCCTTGCGCTGATGGAGGAATTCCATCCGGGCCTGAGCGAAAACCTGCACGACTATCTGATCCCGACAGTCGGCGACGTGCCGCCGATCGAAACGATCCTGATCGAGGGCAACGACGCGACTGGGCCGCTCGGCGCCAAGGGGCTGGGCGAGCCGGCCCTGGTGCCGACGGCACCGGCCATCCTCAACGCCATTCATGACGCGACGGGCGTCCGCATCCATCGCGTGCCGGCGACGCCGGACCGCGTGCTGGCGGCGATCCGCGCTGGGGCACACGCATGACCGACTCCAAAATCGATGCCGGGCCGGACGACAAGATCCGCTGCGATGCCTGCCCGGTGATGTGCTACATCAAGCCCGGCCTCACCGGCGCCTGCGACCGCTACGCCAACATGGATGGCGAACTTGTGCGGGTCGATCCGCATGTCATCCTGCACCGGACCTTGGAGCAGGGCGGCGCTGTCGTCCCGTTCAACAAGACTGCCGACTGGGACGGCAAGTTGTTGCCCAATGCCGAGGCCTTCGTCACCGCCGTCGGGGCGGGCACCACCTATCCCGACTACAAGCCCGCGCCCTTCATCGTCGCGTCCGAGGTCGAC
>CAZNNJ010000904.1:0-2237 GCA_964574305.1 uncultured Rhodospirillales bacterium
CGTCCGGGCCGCCCGGTCGAGCGGCAGCTTCCTGCCCTCGGCCTTCTCCGCATGGTCCAGCAACTCCTCCAGCGCCTCGGCGGACAGGCGGTTCAGCACCAGCACCTGGGCGCGGGACAGCAAGGCGGCGTTGAGCTCGAAGGACGGGTTCTCGGTCGTCGCGCCGATCAGCGTGATCGTGCCGTCCTCGACATAGGGCAGGAACCCATCCTGCTGCGCCCGGTTGAAACGATGGATTTCGTCGACGAACAGCAAGGTGCCGCCGCCGGTCTGGCGCCGCTTCCTGGCGGTATCGAAAACGCGGCGCAGATCGGCAACGCCGGAGAAGATCGCCGACAGCGGCTCGAAGGCCAGGTCGGTCGCCTGGGCCAGCAGCCTGGCGATGGTGGTCTTGCCGCAACCGGGCGGCCCCCACAAGATGATCGAGGACAGGCGCTGCTGCGCCACCATCCGCCCGATCGGCTTATCCGGCCCCAGCAGATGATCCTGGCCGATCACCTCATCCAAGGTGCGGGGACGCAGCCTGTCGGCCAGAGGCTGGGTGCGGGCGACGCGGCCCGGCGCGACGATGGGTGCCGCCTCCTCATCGAACAAACCCCGATCAGCCGTCATGCCGCCCCGATCTCGAAAAACATTTCACCCGCAACTCTTCGCTCGTCCCATACCGGACTCGTCCGCTATATATAGGCCGCAACGCCTGGAACCGGGGACAATTATGAACGAAGCCTTCATGCGCGGATATTACGAGGCCTACAACAGCGAGGACCCGACGCGGCTCGGCGCTTTCCTGGCCGACGAGGTGGTGCTGGTCTCAGCCCAGGGCGAGCAACACGGCAAAGCCGCCTATCTCGCAACCTATGCCGGCATCCTCTCCGACTTCACCGACCGCATGACCCCGACCGAGATCGCCGTGAGCGGCGACATGGCAACGGTCAAGATCACCGACCGCTTTACCGCCCGCCGCGACGTCGCCGATTTCCTGGGCCAGAGCTTCCAGGCCGGCGGCGGATTTACGCTGAAGCTGGAGGGCAAGTACATTGTGAGGGACGGGAAGATCGCGCGGATCGAGGTGTCAATATTGGGGATGGAGTAAGGTTTCGCAGGGTGGATCGAGCGCAGCGAAACCCGTCATCTGGCGCGCTGAAAGATGGGTTTCGCTGCGCTCGACCCATCCTACGGAGCTAGCGATTGCGGCGCGACCAGCGCCGGCGCGGGCCGGCTTTGGAACCGCCGAGACCGGCCGCGGCAACCGGCGGATGCTCGCGATATTTGTCCAGTAGCTTGCCGAAGCTTTCGAGCAGCACCGCGGCGATCTCCGGCCGGTTCTCCAGCCGGGCGAGCAGCATGCCGGCGGCTTCCAGAGTCGACAGTCCCTCGCGCCGTGGTTCGCGGCGGAGTTTGCCGTAGAGGGAGGGACGGCTGGGGTCCAGCACGACGCGCTTGGACTTCAGCAGCCGGGCTTTGCGCCACCACAGCGTCTTGGCCTGGCTCCAGGTGCCGTCGAGCACGATCACGCCCTCGATATCGGCCAGCGCCATTTCCTGGATCGGCAGCAGATTGCCCTTGGCGTCGAGCGCGACCACGTCCTGCCCGGGCGCCAGCATCGCCGGATCGGCCGAACCCAGATAGAGCGTCGCCCAGCGTTTCGGGTCGGCGGCGCGGCCCAGTGCCTTGGTCAGGCTGGGCCAGGACAGGCCGGTCTTGAACACGGCGTTCTTGAAATGCAGCGCGGTCAGCCGAGCCGTGCCCAGCGCCTTGTCCTGCTCCTGCGGGTGCTGGAGGATCAAGAGCGCGATCTTGTTGTCGATCGGCTGGATATCCTGGCAGACGCACAGCGTTTCCGGCTTGCCGCAGCGCGGGCAGTCGGCGACCGGCGCGACTTCGTTGGTGTCGGCCTCGGTCAATGTGCGTCCGCCCAGCTTTTGCCCCAGCGCGCCTCCGCAACCAGCGGCACGCCCAGGGTAGCCGACGCCTCCATCTCGCGCTTGACCAACTCGGCCGCCGCGGGCGCGGCGGCTTCCGGCACCTCGAACACCAATTCGTCATGGACGGAGAGCAGCATCCTGGCCGGCGAGTTCACGTCCTTCAGCGCCCGGTCGACCCGGATCATCGCTCGCTTCATGATGTCCGCCGCCGTGCCCTTGATGCGGGCATTGACCGCATGCCGCTCGGCCGCGGCGCGCACCGACGGGATCTTGTTGCCGAGGCCGGGCATGTAACCTTTGCGGCCAGGCCAG
>CAZNNJ010000905.1:0-2235 GCA_964574305.1 uncultured Rhodospirillales bacterium
GGCTTTGGGGGTAGCGGGCGAGCTCGGGTCCGGGGGGGGGGGGCTGACGGCGCGGGCGGCGGGCGAAAGCTTCTGATCGCAGAGAGTTCGTCGTCACGTCGAACCCCGTGAATTGGCCTCACGCGGAGGACCATGTGTTAGCGGGGTTGATTAGAAAGAGCTGGAAAGGTGACTTCGCAACAACTGTGATGGGGTTGTCGGGCTGTGGGATAGAAAGACAGGCGACCCGGATGGTCGGCGATCACGTGCCCTGGGCTGGCGCGGCCTCTTCCGCCTCGCTGGCGTTGAAGTCCTGGCTGATTTCCTCCGTAAGCTTGCGCCCACGTGCGAGCCGTCGGCCGAGCGCTTCAACGAAGCCTTCATAGCGTTCGCGTCCCTTGATCTGTGCGGCGGCAAGGGCGGTGTCGGGGAGCGGTGGCGTGCTGGTTAGCCAGAACCGCACGAACACTGCGAGCGCCTCGTTCGAGATGTCGATGTGCCGTTCGATCCGTTCCAGATGGCGGCTCATCCTATCCAGTCGGCGCGCCAAGGCTGCTTCCAACCGATCGGCGCCGTCAGGCGACAGATGCGAAGCGAGTGCCGCTTCCACGACGAGCGCCTGCGGCACGCGCTTGCGGGCAGCATAGTCGGCAAGCTTACCGGCAAGATCGGGTGGGAGCCGGAACGTATGTTTGGTTCGCATGAGCGCTCACATGCCGAGATCGTCGGCTCGGTCGAGGGGTGTCTGCCGTGCGGCGGACCCAAAGTTGCGCTGCAGGATCCGCTGCCGCTGGATCTCGTCGTCAGGCTCGTCCATGGCCTCGAACTCGCGGATGGGTTTCTTGACCTCCCGCACGATCTCCTCGTGTTCCGGCAGTTCCGGTTCGCGCCGAATCCCCGCATTGGCTGGATCGTCCGCGGCCGTAGCCGCCGACGGCGGGACAGTCGCGTCGGCCCAGTCACATTCACGGGCAGCACCCGGGCTGACTGCCCGAGGCGACGAATTCGAAGAGGCGAGCGTCGGCGGCGGCAGGATACGCGCCTTCATCTCCGGGTCTTCGAAATAGCGCGCCTTCTTCGCCCGGATCGGATGGCAGCCGGAGACCAGCACCAGTTCGTCGTCATGGGGGAGCTGCATCACCTCGCCCGGCGTCAGTAAGGGTCGGGCCGTCTCCTGCCGCGAGACCATCAGGTGCCCGAGCCACGGGCTGAGCCTATGGCCGGCATAGTTCTTCATCGCGCGCATCTCGGTCGCTGTTCCGAGCGCATCGGACACACGTTTGGCGGTCCGCTCGTCGTTGGTCGCGAAGCTGACGCGGACGTGGCAGTTGTCGAGGATCGAGTTGTTCTGGCCGTAGGCCTTTTCGATCTGGTTCAGCGACTGGGCGATCAGGAAACTCTTGATGCCATAGCCGGCCATGAAGGCGAGCGCGCTCTCGAAGAAATCGAGACGGCCCAACGCGGGGAATTCGTCGAGCATTAGGAGCAGCCGATGCCGGCGACCCTTTGCTTCCAATTCCTCCGTCAGTCGCCGGCCGATCTGGTTGAGGACCAGGCGCACTAGCGGCTTGGTGCGGCTGATGTCAGACGGCGGTACGACCAAGTAGAGGGTCGCCGGGGCCTTGGCTTCCACCAGATCCCGGATGCGCCAATCGCATCGGCGGGTGACGTTGGCGACTACCGGGTCGCGATAGAGGCCGAGGAACGACATCGCGGTCGACAGCACGCCGGACCTTTCGTTGTCGCTCTTGTTTAGAAGCTCGCGCGCCGAACTTGCGACGACGGGATGCACACCACGATCTCCAAGATGCGGCGTCGTCATCATGGCGCGCAGCGTGGTTTCGATCGGCCGGCGCGGGTCGGAAAGGAAATTGGCGACGCCTGCCAGCGTCTTATCGGTTTCGGCGTAGAGCACGTGGAGGATGGCGCCGACCAGAAGCGAGTGGCTCGTCTTTTCCCAGTGGTTTCGGCGCTCAAGTGCGCCCTCAGGATCGACGAGGACATCGGCGATATTCTGGACGTCCCTGACTTCCCATTCCCCTTTCCGGACTTCGAGCAACGGATTGTAGGCGGCGCTCCCGGCATTGGTGGGATCGAACAGCAGCACCCGCCCGAAGTGCGCACGCCAGCCGGCTGTCAGCGTCCAGTGCTCGCCCTTGATGTCATGGACGATCGACGATCCCGGCCAAGTCAACTGCCGCCGGACCACCAGACCGACCCCATTGCCGGAGCGGGTCGGGGCGAAGCAAGATACAA
>CAZNNJ010000906.1:0-2229 GCA_964574305.1 uncultured Rhodospirillales bacterium
CCTGTGCGATGTACCTGGGTTCGGTGGCGGTCTGGCGCGGTCGGTCGGCAGGGGGCTTCCCGCTGCCCTCCGCCGCGCCCTCGGCGAAATTGGCGAAGAAGACGGTGAACCAGAGCCAGAAGACGATCTGGCTCTCGAACAGGAGGTTGCCCTTGGCACCCACGATATCGCGGACCAGCAGGATGGTGGTCAGCGCAGCCACGATCTCGACCACGAACATCACCGGGTTGCGGATGAGCGTGCGCGGGTTGAGCTTGCCGAAGCTGTGGCCGATGGCGGGGCCGACGATGGCCCAGTCGAAGATCGCGCTGGACCGCCGGCCGTGATGACCGCCTTCAGGGCGGTTATCGTTCATCGAAATGTCAGTCATTGACGTTGCTCCAATCAGAACAGGCTGCCCGCGAGCATGGCCAGGTGCTCGACCACGGGGCCGAGGGCCAGTGCGGGGAAGAAGGTGAGGCCGCCGACGATCAGGATCACTGCGATCAGCAGGCCGACGAACAGGCCGTTGTCGGTCGGGAAGGTGCCGGCCGAGGGCGGGACGCTCTTCTTGGCCGCGAGCGAGCCGGCAACCGCCAGCATCGGCAGGATGAACAGGAACCGGCCCATGAACATGGCGATCGCCATGGTCACCTGCCAGAACATGTTGGCGCCCAGCCCGGCGAAGGCGCTGCCGTTGTTCCCCGTGGCCGAGGTATAGGCATAGAGGATCTCGCTGAAGCCGTGCGGACCGCTGTTGCCGAGCGTCGCCGTGCCGGCCGGAACGACGGCGGCGATGGCGGTGAAGCCCAGCATCGACAGCGGCAGGATCAGGATGGCGATGATGCTCATCTTCACCTCGCGGGCCTCCAGCTTCTTGCCGATATATTCGGGCGTGCGTCCGACCATCAGCCCGGCGATGAAGACGGCCACGATGGCGAACAGCAGCATGCCGTACAGGCCGGAGCCGACGCCGCCGAAGATGATCTCGCCCAGCTGGATGTTGAGCATCGGAACCAGACCCGACAGCGGCATCAAACTGTCATGCATCGTGTTGACTGCGCCGCAGGACGCGTCGGTGGTGACGACCGCGAACAGGGAAGAATTGGCGATGCCGAACCGCACCTCCTTGCCCTCCATGTTGCCGCCGACCTGGCCCGGGCCGACCGATTGGTCGACGCCCAGCGCGGCCACGGCGGGGTTGCCGCCGGCCTCGGTCGGATAGACGATGAAGGTGCCGGCCAGGAACAGCAGGCCCATGACGCCGAACAGCGCCCAGCCCTGGCGTTCGCGCCCGACCATGCGGCCGAACACGTTGGTCAGCGCCGCGCCGATCGAGAAGATCGAGATGATCTGGATCAGGTTGGTCAGCGCGGTCGGGTTCTCGAACGGATGGGCGGAGTTGGCGTTGAAGAAGCCGCCGCCATTGGTGCCCAGCATCTTGATCGCTTCCTGCGAGGCGACCGGGCCCATGGCGATGGTCTGCTTGGCGCCCTCCAGCGTGGCGGCGTCGACATAGGCGCCCAGCGTCTGCGGCACGCCCTGCCAGATCAGGAACAGGGCATAGACGATCGAGATCGGCATCAGGATGTAGAGGGTGCAGCGCACCAGATCGACCCAGAAATTGCCGACCGTCTTCGACGATTTGCGCGAGAAGCCGCGGATGATCGCCATCGCCAGCACGATGCCGGTGGCCGCCGACAGGAAATTGTGCACGGTGAGCCCCGCCATCTGCGACAGGTAGCTCATCGTGGTTTCGCCGGAATAGAACTGCCCGTTGGTATTGGTGACGAAGCTGATCGCGGTGTTGAGCGCGAGCTCAGGCGGCAGCGCCGGGAGGCCCTGCGGGTTCCACGGCCGCACGTCCCGGAAGCGGAAGATGACATAGAGCGATATGGAGCCGACCAGGCTGAACATCAGCATGGCGATGCCATAGGTGAGCCAGCTCTGCTCGGCCTCCGGATTGACGCCGGAGGCGGCGTAGAGCCCCCGCTCGATCGGCCGGAAGATCGGCGAAAACAGGGTCCGCTCGCCGTTGAAGACACGGGTCATGTAGCCGCCGAGCGGCCGGGTGAGCGCGATGACCGCGATGCAGAAGATCGCGATCTGGAGGATACCGTTGAGGGTCATGGGATTTCTCTAAAAGCGCTCGGGGCCGATGAGCGGCTAGCAGAGGTAGACGGTGAAGCCGGAGGAAACCGCGGCGCCGAGTATGCAGGCGAGGAGCATGGGATCACACACCACAGTGAA
>CAZNNJ010000907.1:0-2222 GCA_964574305.1 uncultured Rhodospirillales bacterium
CTGATCGACTTGCCGACATCGCGGGCATCGAGCTGCGACAGTTCCTCGTGATGCGCGGCGATCAGGCCGGACAGCTTCATCAGGATGCGCCCACGCTCGGCCGGCACCGTCGTCGCCCAGGGGCCTTCCTCGAAGGCGCGCTTGGCCGCCTTGATCGCCCGGTCGACATCCGCCGCGCCGCAGCGCGGGATCGAGGCGAAGGCCCGGCCGTCGGAGGGCGCCACCATGTCGAGGCGGGCGCCGGACGCGGCCTCGACCGCCTTGCCGTCGATGATCGTCCGGTAATGCTCCACGCCGCCGGCGACTTCGTTCAACGCGACCAATCGATCCTCCCGAGGGTAGCAGGCATCCAGATTGAAGGGGTGCCCTTTGCGCGGGCGATAAGGTAGTCGTACTGACCGACCAGCGGCAACCTCTCCCGAGGCGAAAGTGATCTATCTCGTCCGTCACGGCCAAACCGAGTTCAACGCACAGCACCGCCTTCAGGGCCAATGCGATTCCGCCTTGACTACGCTCGGGATCGAGCAGGCGCGGCGGATGGGCGACCATCTGAAGGCACTGGTCGACGACCCGGCGCGCTGGGTGATGATCGCAAGCCCGCTCGGCCGCGCCGTACGCACCGCCGAGATCATCCGCGAGACGATCGGGCTAGGCTGCGACATCACCCTCGATCCCCGTATCCAGGAGTTGCATGCCGGCGAGTGGGAAGGCCTCAACCACCATGAGATCGAGGCCATCGCGCCCGGCGTCACCGGCCAGCGCGGCTGGCTGCTGACCGCGCCGGGCGGCGAGCGCTATCCCGACATGGCCGGCCGCATTGCCAGCTTCATCGGCGATATCGACGAGACCGACGGCTATCGCCGCATCGTCGTCTCGCACGGCATCACCGGCCGCATCCTGCGGGCGCTTTATAGCGGCGCCCCGCCCGAGGAGCTTTGGGGCAACCGCCCGCCGCCGCAGGACGCGGTATTCCATCTGTCGGGCGGCAAGGTCGCCCGCATCGACATACGGGAAGACGCATGAGCGAGACTTCGTGGCCCGAACCCGCCAAGGGGGCATGGGCGGAATGCCTGTCCGGCCTCAAGGTGCTCGACCTTTCGCGCCACCTGCCCGGACCGCTGTCGTCGATGCTGATGGTCGATCTCGGCGCCTCGGTGCTGAAGGTCGAGCCCCCCGTGGGCGATGAGATGCGGATGCTCGGGCCCATCGGCGCGCACGGCAACTCGGTCTATTTCGAGGCGGTGAATGCCGGCAAGGTCAGCATCAAGCTCGACCTGCGCACCGAGGCCGGCAAGGCCCGCCTCCTGGAGCTGGCGGACGAGGCCGACATATTGCTGGAATCCTTCCGCCCCGGCACGCTGGAGCGTCTAGGACTCGGCCATGAAATGCTGCTGAAGCGCAATCCGCGCCTGATCTATTGCGGCCTCTACGGCTTCGGCGCGACGGGGCCGCGCCGCGATCAGGCCGGGCACGACAACAACTATCTGTCGCTGAACGGCGCGCTCGCCGGCACGGGGCTCAAGGACCAACCGGTCTTCTTCGATCCGCCGATCGCCGATGTCAGCGGCAGCATGATGGCGACCATCGCCATGCTGGCCGCCATCAACCGCCGCGCGCGCACCGGCAAGGGCTGCTTCCTCGACATGTCGCTGGCGGATTCGGTGATGCCGCTGCTCAGCTTCCCGCTCGCCGGCCTTGATGCCGGTCGCGCCGCGCCGGTCCGCGAGGGCGAGCTGCTCAACGGCGGCGTCGCGCGCTATCGCGTCTATCGCTGCGGCGACGGCAAGTTCGCCACCTTGGGCGCGATCGAGCCCAAATTCTGGGCCGCCTTCTGCGAAGCCGCCGGCCACCCCGAATGGACCGCCCGCTACGACGATCCCATGCCCCAGACCGGCCTCATCGCCGAGGTCACCAAATTCTTCGCCGGCCTGACCCAGGCCG
This sequence comes from uncultured Rhodospirillales bacterium, assembly GCA_964574305.1. GTDB lineage: Bacteria > Pseudomonadota > Alphaproteobacteria > BOG-932 > Roseiterribacteraceae > BOG-932. Next base: position 1,942 of record CAZNNJ010000907.1, read on the forward strand.
AAGCCACCGCCCGCCTGGAACCGGCCGATTGCTGCTATGCCCCGGTGCTGACGCTCGACCAGGCGGTCGAGACCGAACAGATCCAGGCCCGCGGCCTGGTCAAGCGCGGTGCCGACGGCCATTGGCAGGCGCTGTTCCCCGGCCGGATCGACGGCGAAGCGGCGGCAGTGAGGCCGCCGTGGAAGGAAGTCGAGTAGCGAAACACTCCCTCGCCCGTGAAACGGGAGAGGGAACCTTAGGCGATCGGCCACACCACCGGGCAGTCCGGATGGTCCATCACG
>CAZNNJ010000908.1:0-2222 GCA_964574305.1 uncultured Rhodospirillales bacterium
GTGACACTGGCCACAGCGCGAGGTGCCCGAGCTGAACTGGAACTGCGGGTAGGCGTGCGCCGGGCGCGCGCCGGCCAGCAGCACGGCGGCGAAGACCAGGGCGGCGGCGGCGGTGGCGCGGCGGAGCGAAAGTGTTGCCATCAGTCGTCGTTCGCTCCGTTGGTGATCCACTGCTCGATGAGCTCGATGTCGGCCTCGGGCAGCGCGAAGTCGGGCGGCATCCGGGGCGCGCCGTCCGCGTAGGGCATCGCAAAGCTGATGACCGGCTTCTCCGCGGCCTGGGCGCTTGCCGCGAGGCTCAGCAATAGCAACAGGGCGAGACGGAGCATCGAACTCGACGGTTGGCTCTGGATGGCTTCGTCGCTACGCTCCCGGCAACGCCGAGACAAGGGGAAAGCACGTGGACGAACGCCGTGGGAAGCTGAAGGAAGAATTCACCGCCGCGCGGGGCTATTGGAGCCCGATCTGGGATGAGATCCTGGAATCCTCGCCGGATTATTTCGAGGCCTATGCCAAGTTCTCCTCGGTGCCGTGGAAGACCGGGACGCTCGACCCCAAGGTCAGGGAGCTGATCTATATCGCGATCGATTCCTCGACCACGCATATGTATGAGCCGGGGCTGAAGGTCCATATCCGCAATGCGCTCAAATACGGCGCGACCAAGGCCGAGATCATGGAGGTCTATCAGCTGACCTCCGTGCTCGGCATCCATACCGTCACCACCGGGCTGCCGGTGCTGCTGGACGAGATGAAGAAGGCCGGCCGCGAAGTGGAGCTGGGGCCGCTGACGCCCGAGCAGGAGGCGCTGAAGAAGACCTTCACCGAGAATCGCGGTTATTGGAGCCCGCTGTGGGATGGCCTCATCCGCCTCTCGCCTGAGTTCTTCGAGGCCTATATGGACTTCTCCTCGGTGCCGTGGAAGACCGGCACCCTTGACCCGAAGGTGCGGGAGCTGATCTATATCGCGATCGATTCCGCGACCACCCATCTCTATGAGCCGGGCCTGCGCGTCCATATCCAGAACGCGCTCAAATACGGCGCGACGGTGCATGAGATCATGGAGGTGTATCAGCTCACCTCCGTGCTCGGCGTCCATACCGTCACCTTCGGCGTGCCGCATCTGATCGACGAGCTGAAGCGGGCGGAAGAGGGCACATGACGCTCCGCGTCTGGCTCGCCCTGATCGGCGTCATCGCGCTGACCGGCGCGATCCTGTTCGTCTCGGCCGGAACGATCCGGTGGCCCGACGCCTGGTGGCTGCTGGGGCTCTATTCGGCCGCCGGCATCGCGATCATGGAGTGGCTGGCCAGGAAGGACCCGGCGCTGCTGGCGGCACGGATGAACGTCAAGCCGCAGGAGGGGCAGCCTTTCTGGGACAGGATGGTGCTGATCGCGGCGCGGCTGATTTATTGGAGCTGGCTGATCCTGATGGGGCTGGACGGCGGCCGGTTCCACTGGTCGGAATTGCCGGACTGGCTGATCTGGGCCGGACGCGCGGCGCTGCTGGCCGGCATCTGGGGCATCTACCGCGTCTTCCGCGAGAACAGCTTCGGCGCCCCGGTGGTGCGCATCCAGGCCGAGCGCGGGCACCGCGTCATCTCGACCGGGCCCTACGCTGTCGTGCGCCACCCGATGTATGCCGCGTCGCTGATCATGCTGGTGGGCTGGGCGCTGGCGCTGGGTTCGGCCTGGGGCGCGCTCGGCGCGCTCTTCATCGAATTCCTGATTGCGCTGCGCATCCGGGGCGAGGAGCAGGTGCTGCGCGAGGGCCTGCCGGGCTATGTCGAGTACACAAGGAAGGTCCGCTACAGGCTGATCCCTTACGTCTGGTAGCCGCTACGGCGCCGGCCGGAAGACAAGGATGGCGGCGCTGCCGCCCAGCCATCCGGCGCGCGCCGCGACGAACAGCCGGTCGAGCTCGGGCACGAACAGCGACGTGCGTGCGCCGGACGCGGTCTCCACCCGCCCGATCTCGGTGGCAGCTTTTCCGTCCCAGCCCACGACATCGACCGCGCCTTCGCCACAGCTGACATAGAGCCGCCGCCGCTTTTCGTCGAAGAAGACATCGTCGGCGTCGCCGCAGGTGTTTAACGTCGCCGCAGCCTCGCCCGAGGCCTGCCGGAACAGGATGAGGCGCGGCGGGCCGCGGAAGGCGCTGGCGACGAAACCGTCATCGGTCAGCGCCATCGGAAAGTTCGACCGCGCCTCGCCGGTTTTCCAGC
>CAZNNJ010000909.1:0-2221 GCA_964574305.1 uncultured Rhodospirillales bacterium
GAGCGCGGTTTCGCGAAGTACCTCGGCTTTGTCGACCTCGTCCTCAACGCCGGCATACCCCTCCGCGTCCGTCCCCGGCTGGCGTTCGAGCACGATCGACTGGCCGTTGGGCATGATCAGCCGGTTCCAAACGAGGAGCGCCCGTGATTGACCGAAGGCGATCTGCGCATCGTATTGGCCGATCAGGCGCGCGCCCTGTGGGATCAACAGAGTCCTGCCGGTCGGACTGTCAAAAACGCCTTCCGTCACCTGTGCCGTAACCTCTCCGGGCAGGTCCGAACGCAAGCCGGTGATCAGAGATGCCGGGATCACCGCGCCGGCTTGGAGCACATAGGGGCTCGCCGGCGGCTGGACGCGATCGGGGCTTGTCGTACGCCGATCCACGCTGCCATTCAGGAAAGCCAGCTTGTGATCCGGCGCGGCCAGATCGGGTGCCGCGGTGGGGGCGCCGGTGGTCGGCGCCGGAGTCGTCGGGGGCGGAATCTCTAGTCCGACATTTGTCGTCGCAAACAGATGACTTGTCCGCGCCGCTTCCTGCTCCTGGGCAAGGCGTTGCTGCTCCGGATCGGGCGCTGCCGCGGACGTGGGCATCCCGGGAGCCGGTGCGCCGGCATTGACGATCGGCCGCCCGAGATCGCCTGGCAGGGGCGGGCCGAGTTGCGGAGCCCTTCTCGGCAAACCTGTATAGTCTTTGGGCAGGTTGGCCAGGCCGTCTGGCGTGTTTCGATTGTTGGTGTTGTAGAGCTCCGATCCGGTCGTCTCATGCTGAGGTTGCAGGGCGAGGAACAGAGCGCCGCCGATGCCAAGCGCCGCCGCCGCGCCGAGGCCGATCAGCACTTTGCGCGACAGGCGCGTGACGGGCGCGCGGCTCGACCGCAAACGCATCTCTTGCGCCGGGCGCGCCGCATCAGATGGCCGCTCATCGTCTAATCCCGGCGAGTCAGTCATGATTGCCGTTTTCCGTCGGTGCGGACGATGCGCACAATCTGCTGATGCTCGCCGCCGAGACGGAGTTCGGCCGCACCGAACAACCGATCGACGATCATGTGATTGCCGTGCACACGGTAGTTGACGAGCTGACCATCGCCCTCGGCGCCGATCACCCACAACGGCGGCATCTCGCCCTGGGCAATTCCTGTGGGGAATTCGATGAACACCTGCCGGCCGTCGTCGAAGGCGCGCGTCGGTCGCCAGGCGGGGCTGTCGCCTTCTATGCTGTACCGGAAATTCAGAGCATTGATATCAACGCCGGTTGCGACGGGAGCCACGGCATCCGCCGCGGCGTTCTGCTGGTGGAGCGCGATGAGCTGGTCTTGCGGATAGGCCCAGGAGACCGACGCCATATAGGTCTTCTCGTCCGAACGAAGCTCAAGGTGATAGGTGCGGCGGTCGGTGTTGATGACCAGATTGGTGATGAGGTCGGGACGGGTCGGTTTTACGAGGATATGCTTTCGCTTGGCTGCACCCGATCCGCTTTCGGTGTCGCCGATGATCCAGCGAACCGTATCGCCCGCTGCGACAGGTCCCGAGCCGACCAGCTGCTCGCCGGACTCCAAGGCGATATCAGTCACCTCTCCAGGCGCGGCGTAGACTTGATAGAGCGCGCCCTCGGACCAGGGATAGACCTGAATCGCGTTGAGATATCCAGCCCGGGTCGGCTCAATTCGGGCCGCACCGTTGGCTTGATCGACGCGGGCATGGGGATCGTCAGCGTCGCGCGTCGCATGCCTGGCGCCAGGGGCCGGCTTAAGCTGATCCGGCAGAGGCAGCGGCTTCGGCAGTTCGACAATCTGGACGGGTTTCGGTGGGGCGGGCGCCAGCACCGCCTGCCGCGGCGTGTCGTCATAGGCGATTGTCGGCGGCTTGTAGGCCGACGAGCATCCCCCGAGAAAGGCTGAACCGAGCAAGAGTGTTGTGAGCGGCAGCGTGCGCATCAGCCGAGTTCCTTCGACCAGTTAAGGGCATGGACGTAGACGCCGAGCGGATTCTTCTTCAGCCGATCGGCGTCGGTCGGCGTCTGTAGGGCGATCGTGAGAATGGCGCTCCACCGTTCGGTCGATGCGAGAGCATCATCGACGTAGCGGCGCTCGACCCATTCCACCCTGAAACTGTCGCCGGAAGCGCGGATCACGCTCGAGACATCGACCGCGATCTGGGTCTTGCCGATCTTCGAGAACGGGTCGTTGGTACGGGCGTAGTCATTGAGGGCAAGCGCGCCCTT
>CAZNNJ010000910.1:0-588 GCA_964574305.1 uncultured Rhodospirillales bacterium
AATCCGGCCGCCATAGACTCCGATCCGCGCGTACCAATCGGGATCATCTGCATGCGGCGTATCGCTGTTTCCGTCGAAGACCGGCCGGCCCACAGGCACACTCTGCGCCCCGTCGTCGAACGCGGGCCGACGGAGTTGCAGCAGCTGCAGAAGCGCACCAGCCACGACAAGCTGCTGGAGGCGGGGCGGCAGTCCTTCGCCGAACTGACCTATGCCGGCACCACCATCGACCACATCGTCGGCCGCGCGGCGGTCAACCGCAGCACCTTCTACCGCCATTTCGACAGCAAGTTCGCGCTGGCGCAGGATCTCTACAGCCATTTCTGGCCGAGGCTGTTCGCCGAATACGACCGGCTGACCGCATCCGACCCTACCGAGGCCGAGATCGAGGACTGGATCAACCACCTGCTTGCCTTCTACCGCGCCAACAAGCCGCTTTACATGACGCTCGGCCAGATACCGTTGCTGGAGCCCGAGGGGGCGGAGTGGGAGGAGAAGGTGCGGCAGGAGCTGATCGTCCGCCTGGGCGAGAAAATCCCCGCCTTCCGCCGTGCCGCCGCCTCAGCCGAGGGCGACCCGCGCCTCCAT
>CAZNNJ010000910.1:598-2217 GCA_964574305.1 uncultured Rhodospirillales bacterium
GTGATCCCGTTCGAGCACGGGGTCTTCCGCCTGGGCTATGCCGATATCGCCGAATCGCTGCATGCCGCGCTGAAGCGCTTCATCGTCGCCGAGATGCGGCGGTTTATCGTGGAAGAGGCGAAGGGTTAGCTTTCCCGCCATTGCAGGACCTGGGAGCCGCGTATGTCGCGCCCGGATTTTAACAGAAATGTTGTGTTTCTGGTTGCGATGGAACAACATTTCTGTTATATTTCTTCGTGACTGGCGCCCAATTCAAACGTCATCTCGCCAAACTGGGCTGCACGTTCGAACCTGGTAAGGGCGGTCATCTGATCGTTCGATATCAGGGGAAGCGATCGGTCCTGCCGATGCACGGGAATAAGAAGGAACTCGGCACCGGCCTGGTGAATGCGATCCTCAAGCAATTGGGGCTGAAATGAAGATCGGTCGATTCGCTAAATCGATCGCTGGACAATTGTACGGTGCCATCCATGTTCAACTATCCCGTCGTCCTCACGCCGGACGATAGCGACACAGTTCTCGTAACCTGTCCCGATCTCTCCGAGGTTGTGACCTTCGGCGAGGATGAGGCGGAAGCCCTCGTCAGGGCCGTCGAAGCCATTGAAACCGCACTGATCGGCAGGATCGGCGACAAGCAGGATATTCCAGCGCCGTCGCGGCCCGCCAGGGGCCAGAAGACCGTCCAATTGCCGCCGATGTCTGCGGCAAAGATCGGCCTCTATCAGACCATGCGCGCCAAGGGCATCCGGAAGGCTGACCTGGCCCGCTCGCTTGGAGTCCATATGCCCCAGGTCGACCGGCTGCTCGATCTGCGCCATGCCTCAAAGCTGGAGCAGATCGAGGCGGCTCTGCGCGCTGTCGGAAAGGTGCTGACGGTCAATATCAAGGATGTGGCGTAAGCAGGCCGCCCGCGATAGGTGGCTGGCATTTTCGATGCGGAGGCTTTCACCCTCACCCAACCCTCTCCCATCAAGGAGAGGGCTTTGCTTCATGTCCGTCCCCCTTGATGGGGGAGGCTAGGAGAGGGCGAAAGCCGGGGCAGCCGCAGTCTAACCCCTTACTCCACCACCACCTGGCCGTACATGAAGGGGAAGGCCTTGGACTGGTAGGTCCACGTGCCGGGCTTGTCGAACTTCACCGTGCCGGTGGCGCCGGGGGCGATCGGGCCGGTGGTCCAGCTGCCGTCCTGGGCGGTGGCGTCGTGCGCGACTTTGCCCTTGTTGGTCCAGGTCACCGTGTCGCCGGCATGGACGCGGATGCGCATCGGCAGGGTCGAGTACTCGTCCGGCACTTCGCGGATCTTGTCGACCAAGCCGCCGTCGCCGATCATCCCGCCCAAGGTCACCGCCGTCGCCTTCACCACGCGGCCGCCGAAGGTGCTGACGGTCTGCGGCGCAGGCGGGGCCGCGGCAGGCTCCATCTTGCCGCCCAGCGCGAAGGTCCACAGCACGTTGGTGGCGATTACCGAGATGTATTGCTTGCCGTCGATCTCATAGATCGAGGCCGGGCCGCTCTCATTGGCGCCGGTGTTTATGGCCCGAACGTGGCGCGCATGATTGGGATGAACCGGACGCCGATGGCGTATGGCGAGCGCATCCAGCCGCTCGATCAGTTCGGCG
>CAZNNJ010000911.1:0-2213 GCA_964574305.1 uncultured Rhodospirillales bacterium
CCGGCTTGGTGGTGAAGAAGGGCTCGAAGATGCGATCGCGCAGGTCGGTCGGCACGCCCGGCCCCTCGTCCTCGACGCACAGCTCGATCTCGTGGTCGTGGCGCCGCGCGCCGATGCGGATCGTCCCGCCCGGCGGCGAGGCGTGCCGCCCGTTGTCGAGCAGGTTGGTGACGGCCGGCTCGAGGCCGGCGGGAGCGGCCCGCTAGAGCGGGCGGTCGGGAGCCGCGCCATAGCGGCGATGCTGGACAAGGGCCTGCGTATGGGCGAGTTAGCGTTATGACCCTCTCCGTGGTGATCCTGAGCCGCGATTCGGAAGCGACGATCGGCGCAACCCTGGCCAGCGCGGCTTTTGTTTCTGACGACATCCATGTGGTGGACTCAGGGTCAAACGACAATACGCTGGCGATCGTTAAAGCCACCGGCGCCAAGCTCTATCATCACCCGTTCGAAAATTACGGCGCCCAGCGCAACTGGGCGATCGCGAACGTGGCGATCGTCCATCCGTGGGAATTGCACCTGGACGCCGACGAGCGGCTGTCGGAACCGCTGGTCGCGGCGATCCTCAAGCTGAAGGCGGGCGGCTTCGCGGGGCCGCAGGTCGGTTATTTCATTCCGCGGCTGATGATGTTCCTGGGGCACCCGATCCGCCATGGCGGCATGTATCCGATCTGGCATATGCGGCTGTTCAAGCGCGGGCATGGGCGCTGCGAGGACCGGCGGTACGACCAGCATTTCTATGTCGACGGGCCGGCAGGCCGGCTGCCCTATCCGATGATCGACGATGTCCGCATGAAGCTTAGCGAATGGACCGCGCGGCACAATAACTGGGCCGATGCCGAGGCGGAGGAATTGCGGCGGGGCACGGCGGGCCCCGGCGTGATCGCGCCAAGGCTGACCGGGGGCACGCCGGTGCAGCAGAAACGGGCTCTGCGGGCCGGCTACAATTCCGCGCCGCGCTTCCTGCGGGCCTTCCTGCTGTTCTTCTACCGCTATGTGCTGCGGCTCGGTTTCCTCGACGGCAAGGCGGGGCTGATCTTCTTCGTGCTGCAGACTTTCTGGTTCCGCTTCCTGATCGACGCGAAGCTGTACGAAGCGGAGATCGAGAAGCCGTGAGGATCCTGCACATCATCCGCTCGCTGGACCCGGCCGATGGCGGACCGGTGGAAGGGCTTGTCAGGCAATGCCTGTCCCTGCAGGGATGCCAATGCGAGGTCGCGACGCTGGACCCGCCGGACGCACCGTTCCTGAAGGACTTTCCCCTGCCCTATCCTCCGCGGGGCATCAGGGCGAATGCGGGCCGCATATCGCGGTTCGGCTATACGCCGAAGCTGGTGCCGTGGCTGCGGGAACACGCCCGCGACTACGATATCGCGGTGGTGAACGGCCTGTGGAACTATGCAGCCGCCGGGTCGGCGCGCGTCCTGCCGGGGATAGGACTGCCCTATTTCGTCTATCCGCACGGCATGATGGATCCCTGGTTCCGCAAGACCTATCCGCTGAAGCACTGGCTGAAGCAGGCCTTCTGGACGCTGCGCGACGGTCGGCTGATGGAGCATGCCAGCGCCGCGCTCTTCGCCTGCGAGGAGGAGATGATCCTGGCGCGCGGCCAGTTCTGGGGGCATCCCTATCGCGAGCGGACCGCCCGCTATGGTTCGGGTGACGTGCCGGAAAAGATCGGCCCACCGGCGCTCGACCGGCCTTATCTGCTGTTCCTCGGCCGCCTGCATCCCAAGAAGGGCTGCGACATGCTGATCAAGGCCTATGCCAAGGTCCGGCCCGACCTCGACCTCGTCATGGCCGGGCCGGACCAGGTCGGCTGGGTGGCTGAGCTCAAGACCCTCGCCGACGGGCTGGGCGTCGGCGCGCAGGTTCACTGGCCCGGCCTGCTGACGGGGGCGGCGAAATGGGGTGCGCTCAAGGGCGCCGAGGTCTTCAGCCTGCCGTCCCACCAGGAGAGTTTCGGCGTCGCCGTCGGCGAGGCGCTGGCCTGCGGCACACCGGTGATGATCACCGACAAGGTCAATGTCTGGCGCGAGGTCAAAGGCGCCCGCGCCGGGATTGTCGCCAACGACGACGAGGCCGGAACGGAAAACGCGTTGCGCGCCTACCTGGCGCAGACCACCGCCGAACGCGCGGCGATGCGGCGTGCGGCGCGGGCCTGCTTTGAAGAAGATTTCGACATGAAGCGGACGGCGGCAAAGACGCTGGAAACC
>CAZNNJ010000912.1:0-2211 GCA_964574305.1 uncultured Rhodospirillales bacterium
GCCAGGCTCGGGATGGCCGGGCCCGAGATAACCTGGGGTCCGCGGCGGAACTAGGGCGTTCCGGTGGCGTGGCTGGATGCGTTCTAGGCCGCCTACAGGCAAGCCCATGACGGGCGGGCGCCGCGGATCGATTATCTCGGCTTCCATTGGTACGACTATGGGCTCGACGGCCAGCTCGACCGCCTCGCCAAATACAAGAAGCCCTTTTGGGTGACCGAGTTCGCCAACTGGCACAGCCAGCAGGACGGCGCCCAGATCACCACCCTGGCCGAACAGGAAAAGCAGATGACCGAGATGGTCAGCATCTGCGAGAAGCGCGCCGACGTCTTCCGCTATGCCTGGTTTTCCGGCCGGGTCAGCCCCGACCCACACCACAGCAGCCTCCTCGGCGCGCCGGGGCGGCTGACCGGGCTGGGGAAGCTCTATCTCTCCCTGCCCTCCGCCCAAGCACTGCCCGCCACCGGTCGATCTTCGACTCCTTGATCGCCCGTTGTTTGGCTGTAGGCTGGACCGGCGGCGGTAGAACGCCGCCGAGGATTAGGGGCCGCCATGATCGCCAGAAGTATCCTGCTGCCGTGCCTGATGCTCATGCTTCTGTCCCTGACCGGCTGCGCGACGAAGACCGCGGGACCGGCGGTGGCGGGTGACAGGGCGGCGGCGCTGTCCGGCGCCATCCTGGTCGTCTCCGCGTGGGGGCAGGGTTCCAATTCCGACACGCCCCAGGACCCGACGCCGCTCTACAACCAGCTGAATATCCTCAAGGCCAGCATGGTGGCCGGGGAGAGCGACGACATCGGTATCGCGACGCTCTATTACATCGGCGAAATCGAGTCGGACCTCGTCGGCGATGCGATGCTGCGCGGCGGGAAGATCGACCGGGCGATGGCGCAGGAAGCGCTGACCGACCTGGATATCGTCCTCGCCCACAACGAGGAAATACCGCAATGGAATGTCTCCATCGCCAATGCGGACTATATCGCCGGCGACACGGCCTATGCGATGGACGGCTTCAGCGAGCTGGCGACGCGGTACTGGAACGCCTGCGCCAGGCTGGGCCATGCCGGCTGCGTCAACAACATCGCCACCGTGCTGCTGAACAAGCCCGCGCCGAGCGACGACGATATCCGCAACGCGCTGGGCCTTCATGCCGGCGTGGTCAAGACCGGCATCGAGCACCGCTGCGCCGGCCAGTTCTCGGCCATCACCATGGCGACGCTGGAACATTTCACCGGTATCCACCTGCCCGGCAGCGATGACGAGATCAAGGTGCTGGATAAGGCCCGCGACCTCTACCGCGCCTTACAGGAATCGGCGCACGTCAAGAATCCGTGCAACGGCGACCGGATCGGGGTCGACCAATACATGATGTATGCCGATCGCGGCGAGCATCACGAGGTGCTGCTGAGCGAGGTCGAGCGCACGACCACGCTGAGCCTCTGGAAGGTGATTGCCGGTTATCTGCTGGGCCAGGCGAGCGACACGGAGATGATCGCCCTTGCGGACAAGCAGCAGCCGAATGGGGCCTGCGGCCTTCGCTATTACATGGCGTGGCACATGGCGCAGAACGGCGACGGGAAGGGCGCGCTGGCGCAGTACAAGGCGATGCGCGCGCTGCCGCCCGACGACTGCCAGTTCGAGACGCTGATGATGCGGTACTATCTCAAGCAGCCGGCCAACGGCTGAGAGCTTAACAGCGCGAATTCATGTCCCTCCCCCTCGATGGGCCTCGATGGGGGAGGTGAGGTTGGGGGTGAGTATCGCCGCCGCCGAACTTCAATACGCGTATTCCTCGAACGCCGGGTCGACCGAGCCGCCCCAGGGGCCGTGCCAGGCATCCAGCATCCGGTCGGCCAGCGTCTTCCCAGTTTCGGCAATCCGGTCGAGGGGCGCGAGGAAGATGCCCTCGTCCTCGCCTTTCGCGTTCAGCCGGGCGCGGTTCCTGAGGCCCGCGCGGGCGATCTCCAGCAGGTCGCGGGCGACGTCGCGAGCGCTGCGGCCGGCGACGGTGGCGGCCAGCGCGTCGCGCGGCACGGCGGCCTTGAGCGCAGTGCGGTCCGCCTGGGTCCAGTCCTTGACCAGGTCCCAGGCGGCGGTGAGCGCGGCCTTGTCATAAAGCAGGCCGACCCAGAAGGCGGGCAGCGCGGTGATGTGGCTTTCCGGGCCGCCGTCGGCGCCACGCATCTCGAGATAGCGCTTGAGCCGCGCCTCCGG
>CAZNNJ010000913.1:0-2209 GCA_964574305.1 uncultured Rhodospirillales bacterium
AACCTGTGCTGCAGCCATCCTTCGTGACGATGAAGAAAAACGGGGCCGTCACGACGGCCTGGTCGTTTAGCGGTCCGGGACAGGTAACGTTCACGACCGCGCCAGGGAGCGGAATCGCGATCACCGCCGATCTCACCTACGCGTGGCCTGTCCGCTTCCTCGCTGACCAGTACGATTTCTCGAAATTCATGAATCGCCTCTGGGAGCAGAAAAAGCTCGATCTCGTCAGCGTGAAGAACCTTTAGCCATGAAGACCGCTTCCACCGCGCTCCAAACCATCCTGGCCAGCAGCCAATTCTATATGGCGGACTGCTATACGTTCATTTTGGCGAACGGCTTCACGACCCGCTACACGACGGCCGAGGCGCCGATCACCGACCAGGCGACCGGGAACGTCTTCGCCGCCTTCGGGCCGTTCTTCGAGCGGTCCAAGCTCAAATTCAGCATCGGCGTGAATGTCGACGAGCTGGAAATCGTCATCAAGCCGCGCCCGAGCGACATCATCTATCCGGGCGGCCCTACCTGGCTGGCGGGGTTGCGCGCCGGTGTGCTGGACGGCGCCGAGGTCCAGCTCGACCGCGCCTTCATGGCGAGCTTCGGCGACACGTCCGCCGGACTGCTGACCCTGTTCTATGGCCGCGTGGTGGAGGTCGATGCCGGCCGCACCGCGGCTGCGATCAAGGTCAACACCCATCTGGAGCTGCTCAACCTGCAATGGCCCTGGCGGCTGTTCCAGCCTGGCTGTTCGCGGACGCTGTTCGACGCCGGCTGCACTCTGGTCAAGCCGGCCCCCGGCAGCACGGGCACGACCCTCCACGACAACTGCTCGATCGTCGCCGGATCGTCTTTGCAGGTGCTGAGGACGGATTATAGCCGGCCGAACGGCTGGGCCTCGATGGGAACCCTGACCTTCACCTCCGGAGTGCTCGGCGGCCAGTCCTATGCGATCAAGGACCAGGGCGGCGGCACGGTTTCAATGCTGGTTCCACTGCCCTCACTGCCGGCCGTCGGCGATGGCCTGACGGTCTATCCCGGCTGCGACAAGCGCAAGGACACCTGCCACGACAAATTCGGCAACCTGGCGCATTTCCAGGGCTTCCCCTTCGTGCCCGTGCCGGAGACGGCGGCCTAGCCCGCTTTCTTCGCCGAATTGACGACCCGGAGCATCCGCTCGAGCAGGCGGGCGCCGAAGCGGAATGAGAGCCAGCCGAGCCCTTCGTCGCGCACCGAGAAGATCAGCTGCTGGCCGTTGTCGCTGACCCCGAAATCGTAATGCGTGCCTTTGATGTCGCGCGCGATGCCGGGGGAAAATTCGGTCGGGGCGGGCGGCGGCTCGGGCAACGGCTCGGATTGGGCGGGGGCCGGTTGGGCGGGCGGCGCCGGCAGCATCCGTTCGCGGACCTGCGCCAGGCTGGCCAACAGCCCGTCGAGATTTTCGGCGCCGAGCACGATTCCGGCCATCAGCTTGCCGTCCTGGCCGATCCTGAGATGCATCGACTTGCGGTCCGGCTCCAGCATCAGAGCGAGCTGCGGCCCCGCCTGGCCGGGATCCGGCAGGTTGGGCTGCGGCTGAAGGGAGCCGGGCTGGTCTGGCATCGGAATTCGTCCTGTCTTTCGGCTGACCGCATCGGGGTACGCCATGGACTCTCATCCCGCAAGCGTCTCGGATCCGCGCAGGGAGGCGGTCGTCGCCGAAGCGCGGAGCTGGCTGGGCACCCCCTATCACCACGCGGCACAGGTCAAGAGCGCGGGCGCCGATTGCGCGATGCTGCCGATGGCGGTCTACCGCGCGGCCGGGCTGATTCCGGATTTCCCGGTCGAGCAGTATCCGCCGGATTGGCACCTTCACCGCGACGCCGAGCGCTATCTCGGCGTCGTGCTGCGCTTCGCCCGCGAGGTGCCGGCGCCGACCGGTCCGGGCGACTTCGTGCTGTTCCGCTGGGGCCGGTGCTTCGCCCATGGCGCGATCGTCGTCGCGTGGCCGTGGATCATCCACGCCGTGATCCATGTCGGTGTCGTGCTCGACCGGGTCGATACCGGCAGGCTGGCCGACCGGCAACGGCGCTTCTTCACCTTGTGGCCTGTCCGCCGAAGCCCTGGCGGAGAAGGAAGCTGACATGTTCGGAAGCGGCGACACCCAGGCCCAGACCCAGACGGTCGCGTCCGGCGTCAGCATCCAGAGTTCCTGCTATGGCGGCGTGGTTCCGCT
>CAZNNJ010000914.1:0-2198 GCA_964574305.1 uncultured Rhodospirillales bacterium
GGTCGGCGAGATCGCGCTCGACAGAAGCGATCAGCGACGGCGTCTTCATCGCCGTGATCAGATGGTTGAAGAACCGCTGCTTGGCGGACTCGAAGGCCGAACGCGCAGCAGACTTCGCCTGACCGTTGAGCGTGCCTTCCTCGCCCGTAATGTTGGCCGCCCGCATCGCCGCGTCGAGATGGTTGTGGATCACCGCGAAGGCGCCAGCATAGGAGTCGTAGATCCGAATCTGCTCGGGCGTGAGCTCATGCTCGAGCATTTCGTATTCGACGCCCTCGTAGGACAACGACCGCGCCGCATAGAGGCCTAGCGCCTTTAGGTCGCGAGCCAGCACCTCCATGGCGGCGACCCCGCCATCCTCGATCGCCTCGACAAATTCGTTGCGGGTCGCGAACGGGAAGTCCTCGCTGCCCCAGAGGCCGAGGCGCTGTGCGTATGCCAGGTTGTGGACGGTGGTAGCCCCGGTCGCCGAGACATAGACGATCCGGGCATTGGGCAGCGCATGCTGCAGGCGAAGCCCGGCGCGGCCTTGTTGGGATGCGGCCTGCTCGCCGCGTTCGCCCTTGCTGCCGGCGGCGTTCGCCATGGCATGGGCTTCGTCGAAGACCACCACGCCATCGAAGCCCGCGCCTAGCCAGTCGACGATCTGCTGGACGCGGGAGTCCTTCTCCCCGCGCTCCTCCGATCGCAGCGTCGCGTAGGTGGTGAACAGGATGCCTTCGGCGAGACGGATCCCGGTGCCCTGGCGGAAGCGCGACAGCGGCGTGACCAGCAGGCGCTCCATGCCGAGCGCCGACCAGTCGCGCTGTGCGTCTTCGATCAGCTTGTCGGACTTGCTGATCCACACACCCCGGTGTCGTCCCTTGAGCCAATTGTCGACGAAGATGCCTGCGACCTGCCGCCCCTTTCCCGCGCCGGTGCCGTCGCCCAGGAACCAGCCGCGGCGGAAGCGAACGACCATTGGCGCGTCCTCGGGCGCCGCCGACAGATTGTCGAACGTCTGATCGACCGCCCAGGCGCCGGGCAGGAAGTCCGCATGGGCTTCGCCGGCATAGATCACGCTTTCCAGCTGGGCGTCCGAGAGGAAGCCCTCCGTCACGACCGGCGCCGGGAGATGCGGCCGGTAAGATGGTTTCGGCGGCGCGACCGATGCCATCGCGGCCGACTGCACCAGCTTGGTGGGATGGGGACGCGCGCCGGCGATGCGCAGCGATTGCAGTGTGTAACCCTCATAAAGCGCGTCCGTGAGGGACGCGCCCTCCAACGGGGTCCAATCGATCGTCTCGTAGGTCAGCTCGACCCCGGTCGGGGTTGAGATCACGGCCGCGGGCGCGGGCCGCGAACCGCCGGGCCGAACGGTCCGGAAGGTTGGCAGGCGGGCAGCGATCGGACGCGCGGGCGCAGCGATCGGCAGACGGGGCGGGACAGATTCTCCGACCCAGCGAAGAAGCGTCTCCACGTTGGGCGCGGTGCCTGGCGAGGCGGGAAATAGTGTCGGGTCCGCAGCAGGCTGCTTGTCGATCACGAGGAGGCGCGTATCGATCGTGGTGCCGTGCTTGGCATAGACGGAGTCGTCGATCGCGGCTGAAAACACGATCCGGCCGCGCTCCTGGAGCCGCGCGAAGGCCGAAGCCCAGGCCGGGCTCTCGGGTGAGAAGCTGGCCCCGACGATCGCGACCAGCCGTCCGCCGTCGCGCAGCCGGGCGAGCGCCGATCCGACATGGCGCAAGGCCGCATCGGGCATGCGGCGGTCGACATTGGCCATGGCGGAAAAAGGCGGGTTCATCAGAACCACGCTCGGCTCCACCACGGGATCCAGGTGATCGTGGATCTGGGCGCCGTCGAACCGCGTCACAGCGAGGTCCTGGAAAAGCGCGGTCAGCAGGTTCGCCCGCTCCTCCGCCAATTCGTTGAGCGCGAGCGCGCCACCGGCGAGCTCGGCAAGGATCGCCAGCAGACCGGTCCCCGCCGAGGGTTCCAGTACCAGGTCGCCGGTCGTGATGCCGGCGGCAGCGGCGGCGACCATGCCGAGGGGAACCGGCGTCGAGAATTGCTGGAAGGCCTGACTGTCCTGAGACCGCCTTGTGTGGGTCGGGAGCAGAGCCGCGATCCGCTGCAGCATCGGCAGCATGGCAGCCGTTGTGCCCGACTTGGCCCGGATGGCCGGGCCGTATTTGCGCAGGAAGAGGACGGTGGCC
>CAZNNJ010000915.1:0-2194 GCA_964574305.1 uncultured Rhodospirillales bacterium
GGTGGGTTGGAATGTCAAGGGGGAAGGGACGGGCGGCGTCTCCTGAAAAGGGCCGCTTGGGTGGCATCCCGGTCAAGGTGGCGTAGACCTCGGCGAGACTGCGCGTCCCGCAGCAGGCGTCCTTTTTGCCGAAGCACAGGAAAACATCGAGGCTGGGAGCATGGTGCTCGTGATCCGCCGTAGAAACGTGGCCACCAGCACAGAGGTGTCGAGGAAGCCTTCACTTCCGGTCTCCGGCATTCTGATGCGCGCGCTGCTCCTTCTCAGCACCTCCGCCCTTCTGCTGGCGACGGCGCTTTCGGCTCAGCAGGCGGAGGCCGCGAGCGAGACGCTGCTCTACAGCTTCACCGGCGGCGCCGACGGCGGGCAGCCCAGCGGCGGGGTGATCGCCGATGCGTCCGGCGCGCTCTATGGCACGGCGGCGACAGGCGGCGGCGCCCAGCTCGGCGTCGTTTTCAAGCTGACGCCGCCGGCAGCCGGCCAGACCAAATGGACCGAGACCGTCCTCCACGCTTTCAAGGGGCTGGATCAGGGCGACGGCGACGAGCCGCAAACCGGCCTGCTGGCGGACAAGGCCGGCGCCCTCTACGGTGCGACCTTCTTCGGCGGGACTGCCAATAACGGCACGTTCTACAGGCTGACCCCGCCCGCCGGCGGTTCGGGGCAGTGGACGGAAACCGTCCTCTACAGCTTTTGCCCGACGCTGGGAAACTGCCCCGACGGCCAGCAGCCGGTAGGGCTGACCGCCGGCCGCAACGGCGAATTCTATGCTGTCGCCAAGTTCGGCGGACCGCTTCATGGCGGATCGGTGATCAAGCTGACGCCGCCGGCGTCCGGCATGGGCGCATGGAGCGCGGCGGTTCTGGCCGGCCTGCCGGAGACCAGCCAGCCGCGGGCCGGGGTGATCCTGGATTCGGCGGGGGCGCTCTACGGCACGACCAGTCTGGGCGGCGCCAACGGCCATGGGAGCGTTTTCAAGCTCACCCCGCCGGCCAAAGGCAAGACAGGCTGGGCGCTGGCGACCTTATGGTCTTTCGGCGGCGCGCCGTCCGACGGGCGCCTGCCGCTGGGGCCCGTCAGGTTCGGGCCGGACGGCGCGCTCTACGGCACGACCGCGATCGGCGGCGGCGCCAATGCCGGCGTCGTGTTCAAGCTGGTGCCGCCGGGGCCCGGACAGACATCGTGGCAGGAGTTCGTGCTTCACCGCTTCACCGGCACGGATGGGAAGAACTCGCTGGCCGGCGTGGTCTTCGACGCCAAGGGCGCGCTTTACGGCACGCTGGCGGCCGGCGGCTATACCGATAACGGCTCGGTCTTCAAGCTGGTCGAGGCAGGCCACGTGACCTGGCTGGAGCAGGTGCTGCACACGTTCCAGGTCAGGACCGATGCCGCCGAGCCGATCGATTCCCTGCTGATCCGCCCCTCGGGCGCGCTGATCGGCACCGCCGATGAAGGCGGGCGGTTCGGCCAGGGCGCGGTGTACCGGATCGTTCCCTGAGGAAGGATCAGCCCGCCCATTTCCGGACGGCGCCGGAATCGATATGGACGAAATTGTCGTGCGGGTAATAGCCGACGCCGCCCATCTTGAGCGCGACCGCGGCCCGCTTGACCGAGGCGAGGCGTGTGCCCGGCATGCGGATGTCCATCGCCCTGCCCTCGATATGCATGGAATGCGCCGCCACCCCGGCCGAGGCCTCGTGCATCATCGCGTTGGTTTCGGGCGAGCGGTAGCCGCAGACGACGTCGATGGCGCCGTGATTGCCGACATGGGATTGCAGGACATGGGCGATATCCAGCAGGTGCGGATCGATGGGGTGGATCTTGTTGTTGTTGTGGTCGCGCATCAGCACCGAAATGGCGTGCATGGCGCCCGGGACGACCTGCCCGTTATGGAAATATTCGGCGCGGAGGCGCTCGCCGGTATGGAGGTTGAGGAAGGACAGTTCGCGGCTGGATTTCTTGACCAGGGTGCGGGCCCAGGTCGGCACCGGCATCGCCACCGCGGCGACTAACCCCAATCCGGCCTTCAGCGCCGTGCGGCGTGTCGGCAAATCGATAGTACCAGCGCCCCGCGCCGTTCCGTGCACCCTCATCCGGCGTACCCAACTTTATGTAGATGTTGGGGCGAACCTTTCAGATGTCCGGACAAAGATCAACAGGTTTATTTGCCGATTTCCCAGCTTATATCGGTAAT
>CAZNNJ010000916.1:0-2188 GCA_964574305.1 uncultured Rhodospirillales bacterium
ACTTGGCCGGCCGCCGGCGCGTCCTGGGCGCGGGCCTGCTGCACGGCCATCGCCGCGGCGATCGCCAGCAGCGACCCCGCCAGATACCGGTCGATCGCCGTTCGGCCCTTGTCGCAAGTTCTCTTGCCCATCGCTGACATACCCTCATTCGGCCGGCGCATCCCACCGGCCCTTGGTCTTCGTTAGCTTTGCGAGTTCGGCTTCGCGTCGAGCATGACCTTCATGTAGGGCATGCCAGCCGGCGGGGCCTCGGGAAGGACCATGGCGGACAGCAGGCGGCGTATCCGGTCGTCGAGCTCCGCATCGCCAGTGCCGCCCTGCATGAACTCGACGCGCGCGACGCTGCCGGCCGCGGTGAACCAGATCTTCACGCCGCTGTGGTATTTCCCGTTCGCCAGCTTCTCGTCCTGGTGCAGCAGGCGGGAAATCTGGGCCTGGGCCAGCGCGCCGTAATGGCCGTAGGGCGAGCCGCCGCCCCCCGTATAGTCGGCACCGCCCAGCTTGCCGCCGAGGCCGAAGGAATCGCTGCCAGCCCCGCCTTTGGCATCCAATGCCAGCGGTCCGGGCGGCGGCGCGTCGACCGGCTTCGGCGCTTCGGGCTTGTCCTGCGGCGGATCGATCTTCTGCTTCTCGACGATCTTCGGCGGCGGGGGCGGAGGCGGCTCCTTGGGCGGCGGCGGGGGCGGCGGCACCAGCTTCAGTGCCACCGTATCCATCACCCGCTTGCGCGGTGTCGCATCGCCCTTGATCACCTGGGCCAGGCCGGCCGCGGCGGCGAGAACGAAAAACGCCACGACGGCGGCGACCTTGTAGTCGCGCTTCTTTTTCTGCGGCGGCTGCTTCTGGGGCTGGAACGTATTCATTTCACCAGCCTCTGCGTGACCAGGCCGAGCTGGGTGATGTCGAGCTCGCCCATCAGGGCCAGCACGTCGACCACCACCTTGTACTGGACCTCGCCGTCGCCCTTGATCACGTAGGGCGTGTCGGGATCGACCGCCTTCTGCTGGGTCAGCTTGTCTCTCAGCTCGTCGATCGTCACCGGATAGGTGTCGAGGAAGATCTTGCCTTCGTTATTGATCGTGATCGCCTTGGTCTTCGGCTTGGCCAGGCTCGGCGTGTTGCTCGCCTTGGGCAGGTTCACCTTGATGCCCTGCACCGAGGCGGTGGTCATGATGATGAAGATGACGAGCAGCACATACGCCAGATCGAGCATCGGCGTGATGTTGATGTCGTCATAGGGTTTGGCTTCCTGAACTTTCATGAGTTCACTCCGCGGCCAGTTTTTCGGGATCGGGCTGCCGGCTGTAGGTCTCGGCCAGACGGGTCACCAACTCGTCGCTGAACCCGTGCATTTCGGTCGTGACGTCCTTGATGCGGGCAATGAGGTAGTTGTAGCCGAACAGCGCCGGGATCGCGACGGCGAGTCCCGCGACGGTGGCGACCAGCGCCGCCGCGATGCCGGGCGCGATCGCGTTGACGTTGACGTCGCCCGAGGCGGCGATGGCCGCGAAGGTGATCATGACGCCCACCACCGTGCCCAGGAGCCCCAGGAACGGGCCGCCCGAGATGGCGATGGTCAGCAGCACGATCAGCGCGTTCAGCCGCTCGCCCTCCTTGGCCGACACGCGGTCCAGGTTGGCGCGCAGCGTGTCGACGGCCTGGGACGACAGGATCAGATAGGGGGTGCGGCTTGCGGCGATGCGGCGTCCCAGCTCCTCCTCCGCCGCCAGATAGATGCGGTAGATCGGGGAGCGGTCCATGGCAGTGCCGTCATAGGCGCGCAGCTGCTCGCGCAGCGCCTCCTGGTCGGCGCCATAGCGGGCGAACAGGTCGAGGAACGGCCGGGTCGCCTTGGCGACCTGGTTGATATAGATGGCCTTGTTGACCATGACGGTGACGCTGACCGCCATCATGACGCCCAGGATGGCGATGACGACCCAGCCGTCGATCGTGACCGAGCGCAGGATGACGCCGAAATATCCGCCCGACAGGCCGGCATTCTCCTCATCCGTGCCATAGACGACCATGGCCGATTCCGGCCCCTGGGATGCGACGGCGGCGGCGATGAAGCCCGGCCCGCGCGCGACCTTGGATATCTGCATCTCGTCCATGTCGCCGATGAAGCCGGGCACCGCCGGGTCCACGCCCGGATCGGCGCCGATCGTGGCGGTGCCGGCCATGGCGGGCA
>CAZNNJ010000917.1:0-2180 GCA_964574305.1 uncultured Rhodospirillales bacterium
CAGTTCCGGCGGTCGGGCGTGCCTGCCTTGAAGTTCAGCACGGCCTTGTTCACCGGCTGGTGATAAAGCCGCACGCCGCAGGTCGGGCAGAGCATCGCGCCCAGCATGTTGCCGCTCTCGGCCATGCGCGACCAGTGCCGCGGCTCGCCCTTGACGATGCGCAGCGCCGCACGGGGCACCGGCACGGTCATGCCGAAGGCGCTGGCGCTCTGCCGCTGGCATTCGCCGCAATGGCAGGCGATGACGGTCAGCGGCTCGGCGTCGATCTCATAGCGCACCGCGCCGCACTGGCAGCCGCCGGTCAGGGGCAGTTTCATGCCTTGAAGCCGCCCAGCCTGGCGATGTATTTCCATTCCTCCGGCGTCACCGGCTGGACCGACAGGCGGGAATTCTTGACCAGGACCATGTTGGCAAGGGCCGGATCGGCTTTGATCTGCGCCAGGGTCACCGGCGTCGGCAGCTTCTCCACCGCGGTGACGTCGACCATGCCGAACTTGCCGGTCTCGTCCTTGGGGTCGGGGTAGAATTCCTTGGTGATCTCGACGACGCCGACGATCTCCTTCCCTTCGTTCGAGTGATAGAAGAAGGCGCGGTCGCCGATCTTCATCGCCCGCATGAAATTGGCGGCCATATAGTTGCGCACGCCGTTCCAGAAGGTGGTCTTGGCCTTGACCTGATCGTCCCAGGACCAGCTGTCGGGTTCGGATTTCACTAGCCAGTAATTCATCTCGCCCCTCTTCGCGATTCGTCAGTTGTAGTTTTTGAACTGCGGCCAATCCGCGATCAATGAGGATTTCCGGCCGCGGCAGACCACGACATAGAGATGCCCCTCGTCGGGCATCGCGTGCGGATCGTCGAGTTGCGCCACGATATCGACCTGATCATAGGCCTCTTTCGCCAGCTCCGGCTTGCTCGTCACCCGGATCACCACGCTGCCGTCACGGCCGCGCGGGCCCCAGATGAAATAGTTGTTGTGGCCGCTGATCGACGGCGGCATCCGGTCGCCGAAGACGTCGACCGCGGCGGACCGCGCGCAAGGCCGAAAGGGAACCCGGGGCGGCCCAGTCGGCAAGGCCGCCGATCAGCGGCACCAGCGGCGGCTGGTCGACATAGCCCCAGGCCGGATGCCGGCCGCAGACGATGAAATAGAGCTCGTCGCGGAAGAAGTCGTAATGCTGGTTGGCGAAGGCATGGATCGCCAGGGTGGCGATGCCCGATAGGATGGCCGGATGTGTCAGCCAGCCGGCGCGCGTCATGCCGTCTCGGTCTTGAACGGCCGGGCCAGCAGGCCGGCCATGGTCTGGCCGATATCCGCGCCATGCTCGACGATGGCGGCGACCGCTGCTGAGATCGGCACCTCGACGTTATGCTGCGCCGCCAGCGCGACGACCGCCTGGGCCGTCGCAACGCCCTCGACCACGCCGGTGATATGGGCCGCGGCCTCCGCCACGCTGGCGCCCTGGCCCAGAGCGAAGCCGAGGCGGAAATTGCGCGACGAGGTGCTGGTGGCGGTGAGGCTGAGATCGCCCAACCCGGCCAGCCCGGCGAAGGTTTCCGGCTTGGCGCCCATGGCGCGGCCGAGGCGCGCGGTTTCCGCCAACCCGCGGGTCATCAGCGCGGCGCGGGCATTCTCGCCCAGCTTACGCCCGGCGACGATGCCGCAGGCGATGGCGATCACATTCTTGACCGCCCCGGCGAGCTGCACGCCCACGGGGTCGGTCGAGACATAGGGGCGGAAGCTGGAACTGCCCATTGCCGCGGCGATTCGCTCGGCCAGGGCTGCATCCTTGGCCGCGATGGTGACGGCGGTCGGCAGGCCCTTGACCACCTCCTCGGCGAAGCTCGGGCCAGACAGAATGGCGACGGGGCGGCCGGGCAGAACCTCCTCCAGCACGTCGTCCAGCAGCCGGTGCTCGGGACGGGCGACGCCCTTGGCGCACACGATCAGCGGCAGGGACGGGCCGATGTTGGGTTCCAGCCGTTCGGCGATGGGCGCGATTTCCTGGGCCGAGACGGTCAGCAGCAGCATGTCGACGGTCTTGAGCACGCCGGCGTCGCCACTGACCGGAAAGCTGCCAACCGTGGCGCCGGCCACAGCGCCGCGCCGGCTCCAGATCACCGGCTCCGAACCGGCACGCTTGGCGGCATGGGCCAGCGCCATGCCCCAGGCGCCGGCGCCG
>CAZNNJ010000918.1:0-2152 GCA_964574305.1 uncultured Rhodospirillales bacterium
GCCTAACCCAAAGGTGAACACTCCCCAGGGCGCCGCGCCCGCAGGGGAGGGGCGCTGCCGCTCGCCGTGCCCAGCCGCTCGGCGGGCGGCGGCGCTTCCGAAGGCCTCCCGCCCGTGACCAGGGAGGCAATGCCGTTCGCGGTTCCGGTCGTCGCCACCCGCCACGCCGGCATCCCGGAAATCGTCTCCGACCGCGTCACCGGCATGCTGATGCCCGAGGCCGACCCGAAAGCGCTCGCCGCCGCGATCCTGGCCGTCAAGACCGAGCCGGACCTCGCCAGCCGCCTGCGCGGCGAAGCCTATGCCGACATCCGCGCCCGCTTCGACGCCGACCGCCAGTCGGCGCTGCTGGAACGGATGCTGCTGGAGATCATGGGCTCTGCTGGTTCGCGCTGATCGACAAACCCAGCGTATCGACCAAAGCCTGCGGACCCTGCGCCGCGACCTCCTTCAAGGCAATCAGCGGGACTGGGGCGGACGGCGCCAGCGTGAGCGTCAGATTCCGCGGTGCCTTGGCGAAGTCCGAAATCGCCTTCACCGAATCGGCGAGCTTTGGGTCGGAAGCAAGCGGTCCCAGGGTGGCGAGCAAATTGGCGGCATAGGCCTCGCGCATCTGCCGCAACTCGGCGACCTTCAGCTTTTCGTCCGCGTCGGCCCGCAGCAGCCGGTTGATCAGCGAGGCGTCCTGATAACGCAGCGTCGCCTTGGCCAAGCCCGGCCTGGCCGCCAACCCGGCCGCCGGGTCGACATTCACCAGCTCCGCATTGAACTGGAGCGAACCCAACTCGGCGACGCTGAAAGCCACGTCATGAAGCGACGCCGTCTTCTTGTCGGCATCCCATTGATAGGCCAGGCCGAGATTAGCCGTGATCGACCGAAGGTTGAACTTGCGCATTCCCTCCCGCGCCCGGGGGGCCAGATCGGCGACGTTCTGCTTGAAGCCGCTGACCGAGAAGCCGAACGACTTCAGGAAGCTGCGGTCGAACGACATTTCGGACAGGGCAATCTTCTCGAGATGAGCGGTTCCTCCAGCTGGGATAGTGATCGACATTGCATCGAATTCGATCGGGCCGAGGCTCGCGCCATCCAGCATCGCCATCGATAACGGATCGCCGTTGAGCAGGCGCATTGCCGGATCGCGCAGCTTCATGTCGCCGATCGAGGCGCGATCGGCGCTGATCTTGCCGCCCTGGCCCAGATCCTCGACCAGACCCTCGACCGTATTCGCACCGCCAACCGCCCGGTCGAGCGCGCCGGCATGAAACTTGGCCATCGTGGCGTGGAGGCCGGTCAGCGGCGATCCGGCGGGCTGCGGCAGCGAGGCGGTGACATCGAGGCCGGCCCCGTCGAGGCTGTCATAGCCCATGCCGAGAAACAGCGCCGCCTCGATCCGGAGCACGGGAAGCACCGCATCGAGCTCCTCCTTCTGCAGCGCCGCGATCTCGGCCGGCGAGGGGCCGGTATCCGATGACGAGTGGTCGTTGCTGTCGTTGTCGCCGTCTCCTTCGGCCTGCTTCTTCTGTGCCTGCTCCAGCATCGCCTGCTGCTGTGCGGTCAGCTTCCGCTGCTTTTCCAGCGAGGCGGCAAGAACCTGGCCGAAATCCTTCGGCGCTGGGATGCCTGGATGGAAGATTGCCCAGGGATAAAGCCGCATCCTGGCAAGCGAGGCGCTGGCCATGGTGCCGGCAGCCTCGCCGGTGCTCATCTTGATCCCGTCGACCTCGATGCGGTCGGCCACCGGCAGCGCGTCGTCGGGCTTGAGGGCAGCGGGGTTCGCCTGCGCCTTGGTCAACCGATCGGCCAGGTCCAGCGCAGGATGGTCGATGACGATCTTGGCCACGGATTCATTCAGCGCCGCCGGTCCCTGGACCGACAGGTCCGTCACCGTGGCGACATGCGAAAGCAGGGAGTAATGGGCGCTGCCGTAATGACCGGTATAGCCCTGGGGCAAACCCGCCAGCGCCTGGTCCAACCCGGCGCGGAACTGATTGTCGGGAAGCACGAAACCGCCGTAATAGGCGCCTCCGGCCAAAAGGACAGCAGCCGCGGCTGCAATCGCGATCTTCCGCATCATCCCTCCCTCGGCCCACAGGGCTCTGCCAACGATACCACCGAGCTATTCCGGAAACATGTAATTTCAATCCGGTGGCGT
>CAZNNJ010000919.1:0-635 GCA_964574305.1 uncultured Rhodospirillales bacterium
CGCCCTCGAGCAGCCCGGCGTTCGCGTCGGAGCCCGACCGTCTCGTGGTCCTGCGCAACATGATAGCGACAGAAACGCGACTGGCCGATCTCGTCTCGATCTGAACCGCGCCCTGGCAGCGCTGAGTCCTACGACTTCGGAACGTACTTCGGCTTGCCCGTCTGCCTGGTCGAGGCCATCTTCTTCCGCTCGGTTTCGCTCATCGACTGGGCCATCTGCTTCGATGCACCCTTGAGCTCGCTCTTCTTGCGTTCGCCGCGCTTGGCGGAGAGGGCGCCGCCGGCGGCTTGCTGCTGGGCTTTCGATTTCGCGGGCGTGGGAAACACCTTTCGTGGAAGGGGCTGTTTCACGATAACGCATTGAAAGGCGAGTGGTTCACCGCGTCAGGTTTACCCTGGCCAGGTCGATCAGTTCACGCGCCCTGCCGTCCAGCACGGCTTTCAGCATGAACATGCCGAAATGATAGCCCTCCTCCATGGTGATCCTGGGCGGCATCGCCAGCTCCTGGCGGGTGCTGACGATGTCGACCAGCACCGGTCCGTCGTTGCGGAAGGCGGCAGGCGAGCCTTTTTTCAGCTGGCGAGGCTTTCCGACCGGAATGCCCTGCAACCCCCGCCCCTAGGTCCAGCGGGCCG
>CAZNNJ010000919.1:645-2149 GCA_964574305.1 uncultured Rhodospirillales bacterium
CGCCCATCGCCTCGGCCATCGCGGCGAAATTGGGGTTCTTGAGATCGCAGCCGGTATCGAGGAAGCCGTTGGCCTTCATCTCCATCTCGACGAAGCCCAGCGTGCCGTTATTGAGCACGATCACCTTCACCGGCAGCTCCTGCTGGGTCAGTGTGATGAAATCGCCCATCATCATGGTGAAGCCGCCGTCGCCCGACAGCGAGACCACCTGCCGGCCGGGGCAGGCGGCCTGGGCGCCGATCGCCTGAAGCATCGCATTGGCCATGCTGCCATGGTTGAACGAGCCGATGATCCGGCGCTTTCCGTTCATCGTCAGATAGCGGGCGGTCCAGACGACCGGGGTGCCCACGTCGCACGTGAAGATCGCATCATCCGCCGCCAGCGCACTGACCAGCTTCGTCACATATTGCGGATGGATGTCGGTGCTGTGCGGCCGGCTCTCGGCCAGGGCGTCGAGATCGGCGCGCGCCTTGCGGTAATGCGCCAGCGCGGCGTCCAGGTGGGTCCGGTCGGTCTTCTCGTTCAGCGCCGGCAGCAGGGCTTGGATCGTCTCGCGCACGTCGCCGACCATGCCGAGTTCGATCGGGCAGCGATTGCCCAGCGCCTCTGGCCTCAAATCGACCTGGGCGATGCGGGCATGCTCGGGATAGAAGGCGCGATAGGGGAAATCGGTCCCCAGCATCAGCAGCGTGTCGCAATCCTTCATCGCCGCATAGCCGGAGGCGAAGCCGACCAGCCCGGTCATGCCGACATCGTACGGATTGTCGTATTCGAGATATTCCTTGCCGCGCAGGGCATGGACGATCGGCGCCTTCAACCGCCCGGCCAGCGCCACCACCGCGTCGTGCGCATCGGCGCAGCCTGCCCCGCAGAGCAGGGTCACGCGCTCGCCCGCGTTCAGCAGCCAGACCAGCTTCTGCAGATCGTCACCGCTCGGCCTTATGTCGGGCCTGGCCGGGATCAGCCAGCGCGACACCTCGGCGGCGAGCGGCTTCAGCGCGATATCGCCAGGAATGACCACGACCGCAACCCCGCGCCGGGCGACTGCGGTGCGGATGGCTCGGGCCAGGATCTGGGGCAGTTGCTCGGGGCTCGAGACCAGCTCGACATAATGGCTGCATTCCTTGAACAGGCTTTCCGGGTGGGTCGCCCGGAAATAGTCGATGCCGATCTCGGTCGAAGGGATGTGGGCGGCGATCGCCAGCACCGGTACACCGCTGCGGTGGCAGTCGAACAGGCCGTTGATCAGGTGCAGGTTGCCCGGCCCGCAGCTTCCGGCGCAGACCGCCAGTTTCCCGGTCACATGCGCCTCGGCCCCGGCGGCGAAGGCTGCGCCCTCCTCATGCCGGACATGGACCCAGTCGATTGCCTTCTGCCGGCGCAGCGAGTCGGTGAAGCCGTTCAGCGAATCCCCGACCACGCCATAGATGCGCTTGACGCCGGCCCGCTCAAGCACCTCCGCCATGAACTCAGCGGCAGACCTTGTCATCGTGGCTCTCCATCG
>CAZNNJ010000920.1:0-2138 GCA_964574305.1 uncultured Rhodospirillales bacterium
AAAATGTAATCCGAGTTGGGCTGGGTCAAACTGGCGGGCGGTCGTGTCCAGGACGCTTTGGGCGGCGCTAAACTGCGGCTCCAGACGGCCGCTAAGCCACAGAAAATACATGCGGATATCGCCGATCAGCGACCACAGCGGATTGCCGAAGGTCGCCGGCCGGTTGCGCTCGACCGCGAAATGCCCGGTCCAGGCCATCGCATAGGCGAAGACCATGCCGGCAACGAACCAGAGCGGGTTCAGCAGGATGACCGCAAGCACGATGCCGACCAGCGCCCCAGTCGAACCGACATAGTGCAGCCGCCGGCAGCGCGGATCGCGATGCGCCATCAGATAATGGGGCCAGAACGCCCCGAATGTGCGCGGCTTCTCGGTCATTGTTTACAAGATGGCGGCGCGGGACATTTTTGTCCAGGCAACAGACCTTGGCCGCCGGAACGGTTTGCCTTTAGGTTCCCCGCAAGACCCCAGTGAGAAAGGCCGGCCGTATGTTCTCAGTGCTCGCATCCCTGACTCGCGAACAGCGCTCCGCCGTGACCGCCAGCTTTCTCGGCTGGACCCTCGATGCCTTCGACTTCTTCCTGCTGACCTTCGTCGTCGCCGACATCGCCAAGGAGTTTTCGACCGGCATCGAGACGGTTGCCGAGGCGTTTTTCGTGACCCTGGCGATGCGGCCGGTGGGCGCCTTCGTCTTTGGCCTGCTCGCCGAGCGGTTCGGGCGCAAGCCGGTGCTGATGTTCGACATCCTGTTCTATTCGGCGATGGAATTGGCGACTGCCTTTTCGACCTCGGTCGAGATGCTGCTGGTGCTGCGGGCCCTGTTCGGGATCGGCATGGGCGGCGAGTGGGGGCTTGGCGCCTCGCTGGCTTTGGAGACGATTCCGGCCAGGGCGCGGGGACTGGTCTCGGGCATCCTGCAGCAGGGTTATGCCGTGGGCTATCTGCTGGCGGCGGTCGTCTTCTGGACGATCTACGACTTCATCGGCTGGCGCGGCATGTTCGTGGTCGGCGTCGCCCCGGCGCTGCTGGTCCTGTATCTGCGCCTCAGCGTCTCGGAATCGCCGGTCTGGGAGGCGACGCGGGCCGAGCGGGGGGATTTCGTCGGTTCGCTGCGCGAATCGGTGCGCGGGCGCTGGCGGCTCTTCATCTACGTCGTCGTGCTGATGACCTGCTTCAATTCGATGAGCCACGCCTCGCAGGATCTGTTTCCGACTTTCCTCAGGGTCCAGCACCGGCTTGGGCCGCAGGCCGTGGGCGCGGTCACGGTCGTCGCCAATATTGGCGCCATCGCGGGCGGCGTCCTGTTCGGCGCCTATTCCGAGACAATCGGCCGCCGGCGCACGATCATGCTGGCGAGCTTGCTCCTGCCGGCGATCGTATGGTCCTACGGCGTGGCCGCCACGCCGCTGTGGCTGGCGGTAAGCGGCTTCCTGGTCCAATTCCTGGTCCAGGGCGCCTTCTCGATGGTGCCGGCGCATCTCAACGAATTGTCGCCCGAGGGCGCGCGCGGCACCTTTCCCGGCTTCACCTATCAGCTGGGGAACCTGTTCTCCTCACGCAACCAGGTGGTCCAGGCCAGGTTCGCGACGGCGCACGGCAACAATTACGGGCTGGCGATCGCACTGCTCACCGGCGCGGCCGCGCTGCTGTTGGCCCTGGTTGCCTGGCGCGGTCCGGAACGAAAAGGCGTTGCCTTTGCCGGCCAGGAAGCGGAAAAACAGACAGCATTGGGAATTGGGGGAGGACGATGACGAAGCTCGATCATTGCAACATCCGGACCTTCGACCTGGATGGGACGATCGCCTTCTATACCGATATCGTCGATCTCAGGGACGGCGACTTTCCCGGCACGCGCAGCATGGGCGCGTGGCTCTACGATGCCAGCGACCGGCCGATCCTGCACATCATCGCCATCGATCCCAAGGATCCCGAGGCGGCGCTGGGGCGGGTGCGCGACCGGCTGGGCAAGCTGGCCGGCAATCTGGAGCTGTCGTCGCTCAACGGCGGCGGCGCCATCGATCATATCGCCTTCGAATGTGACGACTATGATGCGATGCGGGCCAAGCTCACGGCGCGCGGCCTGCCCTTCACCAGCAGCGACGTGCCCAGCATCAAGCTCAGGCAGCTGTTCGTGAACG
>CAZNNJ010000921.1:0-2136 GCA_964574305.1 uncultured Rhodospirillales bacterium
GGCCGCTCGGCAGGTGTGTCTTATCGCGATGAGGGATCTCCCGCATCAGCGCCTCGCGCGTTTCGAGCGCCTCACGCAGCTCATGCTCGCGGCCCTCCAGCTTCTGCGCCATCTCGGTGAACATGCTGGCCAGATCGCGCACCTCGGCCGGCCCGACAGGCGGCGGGCGGCTCGAGAGGTCACCCTGGCTATAGGCCTCGGCGGCCCGGGTCAGCCGGCGCACCGGCCGCGACACCTGCAGGTCGATGGCGAACCAGGCCACCGCCAGCATCGCCAGCCACAGCACGACCGGCCCCAGGGTCAGGATGGCGCGGTCGAGGAACCGGTCGCCCTCGGAATAGGACCAGCCCAGGAACGCCATATAGGCGACCACCGGCAGCAGCAGAATGGACAGGACGAGCGTCAGCCTGAAGCGGATCGTCTTGACTGGTTTCGATGACATTCAGTGATGCCGCCCACTGAGACGCCGCCGATGAGGCAGCCCCATACTCATTGCCATGTGCAGTGCCGTGCCTTTTACCATTCCGTGTCGGCCACGCCCGATCTGCTTTCGACAGCGCCGACCCGCCGATTGGCCGAGTCGCCCAGACTTAATCCAATCGCTCGACAATTGGAGAGAATGCCTACCAACGCAACAATACACCCGTATTCGTCGTGAAATTTGCCTCTCGTGGAGGCAGGCCGCCGAACACGCCCGTCCTGGCCCTCCTAGTGCGTGGCTGCTCCAATAGCCGCGCCCCCGGCGCCGCCGACAGCGGCGCCGACCAGCGGATTGAATCCCGCCACTGCGCCCAGCAACGCGCCGCCGCCGGCGCCGATCACGCCGCCTTTCAGCGCCGCCGTTTCGCGCTGGGTTGCGCACCCGCTCGTCGCGACCGTGGCGGCGAGGGCAAGAACGAGGGTGGCCGTCTTCAGCATCATGAACTCCAACGAATACCCGCGCGTAGGTAACCCTATCGACCACGGGAAGTTCCTCGGAAATTTCTTGGGATTTCACCGCAAAATCCGGGATGGCCGGCTCCGGTCAAAAAAAGGCCTTCCGCCGCACGAAGCAACGGAAGGCGCTAAGTCAGGACCTAACAGGATGAGGGATGTCACTACCTGTCAGACTTTCAAACACAACCTGGGATAAATGGTTCCAAGAATTTTTGATCGCGCATGATTTTTCGCGCGGCGCCCTTTCGGTCGACAGATATCAGATAATAGGTGGGGGCCTGCGGCCGGACACCAGGTGCCAGACCAGCGAGATCAGGAACAGAATCAGGAAGATGACGAACAGGATCTGCGCAATGGCCACGGCGCTGCCGGCGATGCCGCCAAATCCCAGTGCCGCCGCGACAATCGCAATGATGAAGAAGGTGATTGCCCAGCCGAGCATGACGGTGTCTCCCCATGGCTGCCTTGTGGGCCTTCCGCAAGGCGGGCGCGTCCGAGCGCGCGACCATTGACTCTAACCCCAGGCTGCTGGCCGGGGTTCCGCAGGCGGACGATGGGGATTGGCGGGGCGGGCCGGCGGCCCGCCCCTTTCAACGATTTAGACGAGTCCCAGCATATGCTCGGCAGTGGAGACCTCGAAGGCGCCGGGCTTCTCGACCTGCAGGTCCTTGACGATGCCGTCGACCGCATAGAGGGCGAAACGCTGGCCGCGGGTGCCCAGGCCGAAGCCCGAACCGTCCATCTCCAGCCCCAGCGCCTTGGTAAAGGTGGCGTTGCCGTCCGGCAGCATCTCGACCTTGCCCTCGACCTTGTTGGCCTCGGCCCAGGCCTTCATGACGAAGGCGTCGTTGACGGCGAGGCAGATGATCCGGTCGATGCCCTTGGCCTTGAATTCGTCAGCCTTTTCGAGGAAGCCCGGCAGGTGCTTCATCGAACAGGTCGGGGTGAAGGCGCCGGGAACCGAGAACAGCACGACCTTGCCCAGGAACAGCGTGTCGGTGGAAACCTCTTCCATGCCGTTGGCGCCGAACCGCTTCAGGGTTACCGACGGGATCTTGTCTCCAACTTTGATCATGCCTTCCGCTCCGTGATTTTGGATATGGGTGAATTCGCCCTTGGGCTTACGCGGCCCGACGGCGCTTGTCCAGATGCATGACCGCCCTGCCGGATATGCTATCGGGTGCGCTCTTTGGTGCACTG
>CAZNNJ010000922.1:0-804 GCA_964574305.1 uncultured Rhodospirillales bacterium
CCCGGGGGCGAAGTGGTTAGTCGGGCTGGGGGGCGTTAGTGCCGTCTGTTGGAGGTTGGGGGTGGCCGTGGAGGGAGACGACGAGGTGGAAAGCCGGCCCGTTTGCCGTCAACGGGCCGTCCTTCGGGGCCCAGTTGACGGCGGAGGGGCCGCGACAATCGTCGGTCACGGCCGACAGGCGCTGTACCATATGCGGGTCGCCATCGGTCGCGACATAGATCAGCGTGCCCGGCCAGCCGCCGAGCCCGCCCAGCAGCCGGCGGGTCAGTGCTCCCGAACCGGCGCCGATTTCGAGGATCCGCAACGGCCGGCCCTCGGGCCAGGCCTTGGCGATATTGAGGACGCTCTGGCAAAGCCCGGCCAGCGCCTGCTCGCCGGAGGGTGAGCCATAGAGCATCTGGTCGACCAGCGCCCCGGCCGCAACCGCGCCGTCGAGGCCGCCCTTCAGCAGGCGTGGCAAATCCGCCCCGCCGGCCAGTGCCAGCTCGGCGGTGAATTCCGGCGCGTCGTCTATCAGTGTGCGCCAGATGATGTCGGGCTGGGGCAGCGCCGCTTCGTCGGACAGAAGCCACCCCTGGCCGGTGTCGGTGGCGATGCCGTGCCGCTCCATCAGCAGCATCAGCCAGCCGAGCAGCGGAGCGGCGTCGCGCGCGATGGCGCCGGACAGCGCCAGATCGTCGATCCGGACCGGCGCTTCCCAGTGAGCGAGGGGCTTCACCGCGCCATAGGCGGCGGACGCCAGATAGGCGTCGAACAGAAGCTTCGTCTCTTGATAATCCTTGGCTGGCGCATGGGGTACGGCAG
>CAZNNJ010000922.1:814-2134 GCA_964574305.1 uncultured Rhodospirillales bacterium
GCAACCGGGGCGCGCGAGGAGCCCAGCGAGTCCCTCCTCCGGCTCGACCTGCGCGTCGAACGGGAGGAGGAATCGCAGCCGGGGCCGCGCCGCGATCATCGCCTCGAGGAGCTCCTCGACGCCGGGGATCTTGTTGAAATTGTCCGACGTGAAAAGAACCATACGGACGCCCGCCGCGTCGGCCGCCCGGAGGCTCGAGAGGGTCGTGTCGATCGGCTGGCTCCGGACGCGTCTCCCGGCGATCTTGATCACGGAGCAGAAATTACACCGAAAGGGGCAGCCGCGGGCCGGGTAGAGGCCGAGCATCGGAAGGATGTACCGGCGGAGGTCGCGCCGATCGGGAGGCGCGAGGACGGGAGGGTCGGGGAGGCCAGCGCATTCTGCCGGTTCAGGCGGACACGCTGGAACCAGCAGGCGTCGGCGTCGCCGATATGGTTGCCGTCGGTGTCGAACAGGCGGACCGAGGCCGAGATCGACCGCACGCCGGCATGGCGGATGGTGAGATGGGCGCTCGCCGGGGCGCGGCCATAGGGCGCGAAAATGCGCACCCGCCCGAAGCGTGATGGCATGAAACTCTGGCCCGGCAGGATCTCCATCCGGTCGGCGAGCAGAGCGAGGAAGCCCTGCAGCACGCCGTCGAAGAGGGCGGGATTGAGCACGAACTCTTCGCCGATGGCGGCGCCCACCGCAGGTTCCAGCGCGATGATCGCTTCGGTCTCGCTGATGATGCCGACCTGGCGGACGACGCGGAATTTCGGGCCGTAATTCAGGCCTAGCGCCGAAGCGGTCGCATAGAGCGCGTCAGCGCCGATGATGCGTGACGCCGAACCTGCCGGCGTCGCATCCGGCACGTAGGCGCTGCCTTTGGCGATTCGGGCGACGGCATTGATACTCCAGGGCTCCTCGCCGAGGCGCGCGCGGCTGGCGATCTCGAGTTGCCCGCCATCTTGCAGGCGAACCCGCAACTCACGCGAATGGCCCGGCTCAACCACCAGGGCGCGGGGGATCTCGACCCCGGTGACCTCCAGGCACTGGGCCCCCGGCCAGGTCACGCGGGCGGCTGCCAGCGCCATCTCGACCAGGGCCGCGCCAGGCACCACCGGCATACTCTCGACAACATGGTCATTGAGCCAGGGCAGCTTGTCGGTCGCCAAGGCGTTGGACCAGACCGGGTTCGGCGGGTTGCGCTGGAAGCCGAGCAGTGGGTGGTCGCGGCGCGGCGCGTCGATGAGCAGGCCTTCATCGGTCGGAGTGAACCAATGCCGTTCCTTCTGCCAGGGATAGGCGGGCAATGCATGGAATTCGGCGGTTCCGTCGAAC
>CAZNNJ010000923.1:0-2131 GCA_964574305.1 uncultured Rhodospirillales bacterium
ACATGAACGCCAACGAGGTCATCTCCAACCGCGCCATCGAGCTGCTGGGCGGCGAGATGGGGTCGAAGAAGCCGGTCCATCCCAACGACCACGTCAATATGGGCCAGTCGTCCAACGACAGCTTCCCCACCGCCATGCATATCGCCGCGGTGGAGGAGGTCGAGCGCAAGCTGATCCCCGCCCTGATCGACCTGGAGGCGGCTCTGTCTGCCAAGTCCAGGGAATTCTCGTCGATCGTGAAGATCGGCCGCACCCACCTACAGGACGCGACGCCGCTGACCCTGGGCCAGGAATTCTCCGGCTATGCCAAGCAGGTCGAGTACGGCATCGCCCGGGTGCGCGCGACACTGCCGCGCCTGCTCCAACTCGCCCAGGGCGGCACGGCGGTGGGCACCGGTCTCAATGCCAAGAAAGGCTTTGCCGAAAAGTTCGCCGCCGAGGTTGCGTCGATCACCGGCCTGCCGTTCGTTACCGCCGAGAACAAGTTCGAGGCGCTGGCGGCGCATGACGCGCTGGTCGAGGCCTCGGGCGCGCTCAACACGCTGGCCGCCTCCTTCATGAAGATCGCCAACGATATCCGCCTGCTGGGCTCGGGCCCGCGCTGCGGCATCGGCGAGCTGCACCTGCCGGAGAACGAGCCCGGCTCCTCGATCATGCCGGGCAAGGTCAACCCGACCCAATCCGAGGCGATGACCATGGTCGCGGCCCAGGTGATGGGCAACCACGTGACCGTGACCGTCGCCGGCGCCACCGGCCATTTCGAGCTCAACGTCTTCAAGCCGGTCATCATCTTCAACGTGCTGCAGTCGATCCGCCTGCTGGCCGATGCCGCTAACAGCTTCCGCGAGAACTGCGTCATCAATATCGAGGCGCGGACCGACCGGATCGAGAAGCTGCTCTATGACAGCCTGATGCTGGTGACCGCGCTGAACCCCCACATCGGCTACGACAACGCCGCCAAGGTGGCGAAGAAGGCCCATGCCGAGGGCACGACGCTGAAGGAAGCGGCGATGGAGCTGGGCCTGCTGACCGAGGAGCAGTTCGCCCAGTGGGTGCGGCCGGAAGATATGATCGGGCCGTCCTGATCGACGGAGAAGGAATGGGCGTCCAGCCACCTCTTCATATACCTCGCCCCTCGGGGGAGAGGTCGGATTGCGAAGCAATCCGGGTGAGGGGGGCTGGCGCCGCAACAGGGCTCAGGCCGAAAAAGGCACGGCTTTATTTTACCCTCGCTCCCCGGCAGCGGCACAGGCGGAGAGAGCCCCCCTCACCCGAAACGTTTTGCGTTTCGACCTCTCCCCCGAGGGGCGAGGTATATGAACGCTTCGCGGCATGGTCGAAGCGAGGGGCGCTCTAACCATGCCGCTCAACAAATACTCGGTCCGCATTGCCGGCCATCCGACCTCGATCAGCCTGGAGCCTGAATTCTGGGCTGCCTTCGGGCGGGTGGCGGCGCGGCGAGGCAAGACCGTCGGCGCGCTGGTGACCGAGATCGACGCCGGGCGCGAAGGCGGGTTGTCGAGCGCGATCCGCCTGTTCGTGCTGGCGGATCTGGAGGGCGGCGAGCGCGGTTTCGTGGAAACATGAGCGAGATCGTCAATCTGCGCCAGGCGCGCAAGCGCGCCGCCCGCGTGGCCGATGAAAAGGCCGCGGCGGCGAACCGGGCTAAGTTCGGCCAGACCAAGGCCGAGCGCGCCACGGCAAAGGCCGAGGCCGAGAAATGGCGCGCCTTGCTCGACGGCGCCAAGCGCGAAGACCCTCAATAGAAAAAGGGCGGCCCGAAAGCCGCCCTTTCGCTGTTGCCTCAGCCTTCGAGATCAGAAGGTGTGGCGGAAGATCCAGAACAGGCTGCCGGACAGCACGATCGAGACCGGCAGGGTCAAGACCCAGGCCATTGCCAGGTTCCGGACCGTGGACCATTGCAGGCCCGACCCGTTCGCCGCCATCGTGCCGGCGACACCCGACGACAGCACATGGGTGGTCGACACCGGCAGGCCCAGCCCGTCGGCGGCGCCGATCACCGAGGCCGCGATCAGTTCCGCCGAGGCGCCCTGGCCATAGGTCAGGTGCGACTTGCCGATCTTCTCGCCGACGGTGACGACGATGCGCTTCCAGCCGATCATCGTGCCCA
>CAZNNJ010000924.1:0-2129 GCA_964574305.1 uncultured Rhodospirillales bacterium
TCGGTGGGCTTCGCTGCGCTCAGCCCACCCTACAACAGCGCCCTCGCGAAAATCTCCGGCGAGACATTCCCGCCCGACAGGACGATGCCGACCGTCCGCCCCTTGGCATCGATCCGTCCGGCCAGCAGCGCCGCCAACGCAACCGCGCCGCCCGGCTCGACCACCAGCTTTAGTGCTTCGTAGGCGAACGCCATCGCCTTGAGCGCCTCGTCGTCGGTGGCGGTGACGCCGCCGGCGAGGCGCGCCCGGTTCAGCGCGAAGGTGATCTTGCCCGGCATTGGTGCCAGCAGGGCGTCGCAGATCGATCGCGCCGCCGGATCGTTCGCCACACGCTCGCCGGCCGCCAGCGACCTTGCATGGTCGTCCATCGTCGCCGGCTCGGCGGTGTAGAGAGCGGTTTCCGGGTCCAGCGCCAGGCCGATGCCGGCGGCCAGCCCGCCACCGCTGGCCGGCACATAGGCGGCGTCCAGGGTCAGCCCCAGCGCCCTGGCGTCCGCCGCCATTTCCAGCCCGACCGTGCCCTGGCCCGAGATCACGCCCACATCGTCGAAGGCCGGCACGACGGTCGCCCCGCGCTTGGCCGCGATCCGGGCGCAGATCGCCTCGCGATCCTCGGTCCAGCGGTCGTAGAGGATGACTTCGCCGCCCAGCCGGCGTGTGTTCTCGATCTTGGGCCCAGGCGCGTCGCTGGGCATCACGATGGCAGCCTTCATGCCCAAAAGCCGCGCCGCCTCGGCCACGCCCTGGGCATGGTTGCCGGAGGAAAAGGCGACAACCCCGCCGTCCGCCCGGCCCGTCTCCACCAGCTGCTTCAGCCGGTTGAAGGCGCCGCGGATTTTGAACGAGCCGGTCCGCTGCAGGACCTCGGGCTTCAGCAGGATGCGCCCGCCGGTCAGTGCGTCGAGCCGTTCGGAGCCGAGCAGCGGGGTACGGACGGCGACGCCTTTCAGCCGTTCGGCGGCGCGCAGCACATCGTCGCGAGTCGGAAGATCGGTCATGCGACCGGTATAGGGCGTATTCTACGCCCTGAAAACATGCGCCCGGGTGATCGTCACCGCGCAGGGGTCGCCGACGACCAGGCCGAGCTCGGCCAGGCGTTCGCGGTCGACCAGCACCTCCAGCCGCTGCTCGCCATAAGCGAGGTCGACCCGCGCGGTCGGGCCCAGCGCCACGATGGAATCGATGATCCCCCGGGCGATATCGTGCCCGTTGGCCCGGTTCAGCCCGATCTCGTGCGGGCGGACATAGGCGACAGCCTCGCCGACATAATCGTCGAGCTCGGTCTGCAGGCTGAAGCCGCCCAGGCGGGCGACGCCGTTCTCGACATGGCAGGGCAGCCGGTTGGCGAAGCCGAGGAATTCCGACACGAATTGGGTCGCCGGCCGGTCATAGGCCTCCGACGGGGTCGCCACCTGCTCGATCTTGCCGACATTCATGATGGCGATGCGGTCCGCCAGCTCCAGCGCCTCTTCCTGGTCGTGGGTGACGAACACGCTGGTGACGTTGATCTCCTTGTGCAGCTTGCGCACCCAGCGGCGCAGCTCCTTGCGGACGCGGGCATCGAGCGCGCCGAACGGCTCGTCGAGCAGCAGCACCTTGGGCTCGGTCGCCAGCGCCCGGGCCAGCGCCACGCGCTGCCGCTGGCCGCCGGAGAGCTGCGTCGGATAGCGCTGGGCGAACGGGTCGAGCTGGACCAGGCCGAGAAGCTCATCCACCCGCCGCTTGATCTCGGCGTCGGAAGGCCGCTCATGGCGCGGGCGGACGCGCAGCCCGAAGGCCACGTTCTCGAACACCGACATGTTCTTGAACAGCGAGTAGTGCTGGAAGACGAAGCCGACGCGCCGGTCGCGCACCGCTTGCTGGGTCAGGTCCTGGCCGTGGACCAGCACCTGGCCGTCATCGGTCTGGTCGAGCCCGGCGATGATGCGCAGCAAGGTCGTCTTGCCCGAGCCTGAGGGGCCGAGCAGCGCCATCAGCTCGCCGTCGGCGACGGTGAGGCTGACATTGTTCAGCGCGTGATAGGTGCCGAACGACTTCGATACATTCCTGACTTCGATCGTCATGATGTCCTCAACGCCGCGAAATCCATCTGCGCCGCCTTGAGGAACAAGGCGGAGAGCGGGATCAGG
>CAZNNJ010000925.1:0-2123 GCA_964574305.1 uncultured Rhodospirillales bacterium
CTCGGCCCGCTTCTTGGCCGGGGCCGGGGCGGAGGTGCCTTCGGCCGACAGGCTCTTCTTCAGCGCGTCCATCAGGTTGATCACCTTGGCCGGCCGCTCTTCCTCGGCATGGGCGGGCTCGACGCCCTCGACCTTGGCCTCGACCAGCTCGCGCAGCGCTTCCTGATAGCGATCGACGAAGGCCTTCGGCTCGAAATGGCCCTGCTTCTTCTGGATCAGCACCTCGGCCATGTCCATCAGGTCGGGCTCGATCTCGATGTCGGGAATGTCGTCGAAGAAATCCTTGGACTGCCGTACCTCGCGCTCGGGGCGCAGCGTGGTCAGCGACATGCCCTTGCCGCAGGGCTCGATCAGCACCGGATGCTCGCGGCTGGAGATGGTCACCCTGCCGATCGCGGCCTTGCCGGCCTTCTCCATCGCCTCGCGGATCACGATATAGGCCTCGTCGGCGACATTGCCGTCCGGCATCACGTAATAGGGCGTGTTGCGATAGATCTGCTGGATCTCGGCGGCATCGACGAAGCGCTCGATATCGATCGTATGGGTCGATTCCAGCCGGACCTCATCCAGCTCGGCATCGGACACCTGGACATAGCGGCCTTTGCTATATTCGTAGCCCTTGACGATATCGTCACGCGGCACTTCCTCGCCGGTTTCGGCATCGACGAGCTGCTGCTTCACGCGGTTGCCGGTCTTCGCATTGAGCTGATTAAACCGGATGCGGCTCGATTCCGAGCTGGCCGGCGCCAGCCGCACAGCCGCCGTGACGAGCGACAGCTTCAGGCGTCCCTTCCAGGTTGAGCGAATTTCGGCCATCGCGCACCTTCCGATCAGAGTATTCTCATACTACCGCAATTTGCATCGAAATCAGGCATTTGCCAAGCGTTCTCGCGGTATTGCCACCATAGGAGGCTTGCCACCCTGGCGCTCATGCAAGCGTTTTCACTCAAGAACAATATGGGCTGCAGGCGTAGGAGCGGAACGAGGCGACGTGCGTTCCGCGATGCGCACGCCGCCCCAAAGCTCGATGACAATTTGCCTACTTAGATTTCGGCAGGGAGTGCTAGAGCGAGCTTCGCACGGTCCCGAGGGCCCGAGATTTTGTAACTGGGACGGACTGATATTCGAGTCAATCCCCTATCGCGCCGAACAGAACGGCGCATCAGTCCGAAACCGGACCGTCCGAAGCCCCCGATAGCGGGCATTGTCGGTCGCTCAAGGGTAAGTCCGCCATCGGCGCGCAGAGAAGACTGAGGCAGAGGCTCCTTTTGGGATCGCAAAGCGCGGTCAGTCGCCCGGGTGCAGACCCGGCGCCTCCTGGCCTGTCCGTGCCACATATTCGGTGTAGCCGCCGCCGAACTGATGAACGCCGTCGGGCGTCAGCTCCAGCACCCGGTTCGAGAGCGCGGCCAGGAAGTGGCGGTCGTGCGACACGAACAGCATGGTGCCTTCGAATGCCGACAGCGCCGCGACCAGCATCTCCTTCGTCGCCATGTCGAGATGATTGGTCGGCTCGTCGAGGATCAGGAAGTTCGGCGGGTCGTAGAGCATCTTCGCCATCACCAGCCGCGCCTTCTCCCCGCCCGACAGCACATGGCAGGATTTCTCGACATCGTCACCGGAGAAGCCGAAGCACCCGGCCAAGGTGCGCAGAACCCCCTGCCCGGCCTGTGGGAACGACCTGTCCAGTGACTCGAAGACGGTCTCGTCGCCGTCCAGCAGGTCCATGGAGTGCTGGGCGAAATAGCCCATCCTGACATTGGCGCCGATCGTCACCGTGCCCCGGTCCGGCAGGGTCGCGCCGGCCGCCAGCTTCAGCAGGGTGGATTTCCCCGCCCCGTTGACGCCCAGCACGCACCAGCGTTCCTTCCGCCGCACCACCAGATCCAGCCCGTCATAGATCGGCCGGCCGCCATAGCCCTTATGGACATTGTCGAAGCCCGCCACCTCGTCGCCCGAGCGCGGCGGGGTGCGGAAATCGAACTGGACCGCCTGACGCCGCCGGGGCGGTTCGACCCGTTCGATCTTGTCCAGCTTCTTCACGCGGCTCTGTACCTGGGCGGCGTGGGAGGCGCGCGCCTTGAAGCGCTCGATGAACTTGATCTCCTTGGCCAGCATCGCCT
>CAZNNJ010000926.1:0-2114 GCA_964574305.1 uncultured Rhodospirillales bacterium
TCCGCGCCGAGGCCGAGAGGCTGGGCTTCGTCCTGCCCGCGCCCGGCGACTATGCCGTCGGCATGATGTTCCTGCCGCAGGATGCGGACGCACGCCGCCTGTGCGAGGAAGCGCTGGAGCGCCTCGCCCGGGCCGAGGGGCAGACGGTGCTCGGCTGGCGCGACGTGCCGGTGCAGCCTGGCGCGCTCGGCGAAAGCATCCGGCCGAACGCGCCGGTGATCCGCCAGATTTTCATCGGCAAGGGCGGGAACGTCGTCGATACCGATGCGTTCGAGCGCAAGCTGTTCGTCATCCGCAAGCAGACCCATACCCAGGTCCGCGCCCAGAAGATCGACGCATCGGGCGCCTTCTACATCGCCAGCCTGTCGACGCGGACCGTGATCTATAAGGGCATGGTCATCGCCGCACGGCTGGCCCCCTTCTATGACGACCTGCGCGACGAGCGGCTGAAGTCGGCGATCGCGCTGGTGCATCAGCGCTTTTCGACCAACACCTTCCCATCGTGGGAGCTGGCGCACCCGTTCCGCTTCCTGGCCCATAACGGCGAGATCAACACGCTGCGCGGCAACATCAACTGGATGATGGCCCGCCGCCATTCGATGACCAGCAAGGTGCTGGGCGACGACCTGGCCAAATTGTGGCCGCTGATCGGCGACGGCAATTCGGACTCGGCGACGCTCGACAACTGCCTGGAGCTGCTGCTGGCCGGCGGCTATTCGCTGCCGCACGCGCTGATGATGATGATCCCGGAGGCGTGGTCGGGCAACAAGACCATGTTCGACGACCGGCGCGCCTTCTACGAATATCACGCCGCGCTGATGGAGCCGGGGGACGGCCCCGCCGCCATCGCCTTCACCGACGGCCGCCATATCGGCGCGACCCTGGATCGCAATGGCCTGCGCCCCGCCCGCTTCATCGTCACCCATGACGACCTGATCGTCATGTCGTCCGAGGCCGGCGTGCTGGAATTCCCCGAGGAGCAGATCAAGCAGAAATGGCGGCTGGAGCCCGGCCGCATGCTGCTGGTCGACCTGATAGAAGGGCGGATCATCGGCGATGGGACCTTGAAGGCCAAGATCGCCCAGGCCCGGCCCTATCAGGCTTGGCTCGACGAGACCCAGATCCGGCTGGAAAGCCTGCCGGAAGAGGTGGCGCCGATGCCGCCGTCCAAGGACGTGCTGCTCGATGCCCAGCAGGCCTTCGGCTACACCCAGGAAGACATCAAGGTCTTCCTGAAGCCGATGGGCCTGTCCGGCGAGGACGCGCTGGGCTCGATGGGCCGCGACACGCCGCTGGCGGTGCTGTCGCAGCGGCCCAAGATGCTGTTCGACTATTTCCAGCAGCGCTTCGCCCAGGTCACCAACCCGCCGATCGATTCGATCCGCGAGGAGCTGGTGATGTCGCTGGTCTCGCTCGTCGGCCCGCGCCCGAACCTGTTCGACCTGGACAGCGGCGGCAAGCATATCCGCCTTGAGCTGAAGCAGCCGATCCTCAGCAACATGGACCTGGAGAAGATCCGGCGCATCGAGGACAATTCGAAGGGCGCGTTCCGGGCCTATTCGCTGTCGATCTGCTGGGCGGTCGCGGAAGGCGCCGCCGGCATGGAAGCCGCGATCGAGCACATCTGCAAGACCGCCGAGAAGGCGGTGACCGACGGCCACAACATCATCATCCTGACCGACCGGCCGATGGACGCGGACCATATCGCCGTGCCGTCGCTGCTGGCGACCGCGGCGGTTCATCATCACCTGATCCGCAGCGGCCAGCGCACCGAGGTGGGGCTGGTGGTCGAGACCGGCGAGGCGCGGCAACTGCACGATTTCTGCCTGCTGGCCGGCTATGGCGCCGAGGCGATCAACCCCTATGTCGCGCTCGACACGCTGTCGGTGCTGCGCCGGGACATGGCGGAGCAGATCAGCGAGTACGAGATCCACAAGCGCTATATCAAGGCGGTCTCGAAGGGCATCATGAAGGTGATGTCCAAGATGGGCATCTGCACCTTCCAGTCCTATTGCGGCGCCCAGATCTTCGACGCGGTCGGCCTGTCCTCCGCATTCGTCGAGCGGTATTTCACGGGCACGGCAACCCACCACCAGGGTTCCGGCCTGGCCGAG
>CAZNNJ010000927.1:0-2103 GCA_964574305.1 uncultured Rhodospirillales bacterium
TCGGCGGAGAGCCAGTGGTCGAAATGGTCCTTGATCGTCGCCTCGACCAGGCGCGTGGCCTCGACGCTGGCAAGCTTCTCCTTGGTCTGGCCCTGGAATTGCGGTTCGCGCAGGAAGAGCGAGAGCATCATCACCGCACCGCCACAGATATCCTCGGCGGTGATCTGCGCTGCCTTGCGGTTGCCCACCAGCTCGCCATGGGCCTTCAGCGAACGGCTGAGACCGGAGCGCAGGCCCGCTTCGTGGGTGCCGCCTTCCGGTGTCGGTACCGTGTTGCAATAGGAGTTGAGGAAGCCTTCGTTATCGACGGGCCAGGCGATCGCCCATTCGAGGCGGCCCTGCTTTTCCGGCAACGTGGCTTCGCCGGTGAAGGGGGTTGCGGTCACGGCCTGGCGCTCGGCGAGGGAAGCGGCGAGGAAATCGCCGAGGCCGCCCGGGAAATGCAGTGTCGCCTCGGCCGGTGTCTCGTCGCCCTTGGCGATGAGCGAGGGCGGACAGTGCCAGCGGATCTCCACGCCGCGGAAGAGATAGGCCTTGGAGCGCGCCATGCGATAGAGGCGCGCCGGCTGGAACTTGGCACTCGTGCCGAAGACCTCGGGATCGGCGTGGAAGCGAATGGTGGTGCCGCGGCGGTTGACGTTGCCGGCTTTCTTCAGCTTGCCGGTCGGTTTGCCGCGCGCATAGCTCTGGGTATAGAGCTGTTTCTCGCGGGCGATCTCGACCTCGAGCTTGTCGGCCAGCGCATTGACCACCGAGAGACCGACGCCGTGCAGGCCGCCGGACGTCTGGTAGACCTTGCCGCTGAACTTGCCGCCGGAATGGAGCGTGGTGAGGATGACCTCCAGCGCCGACTTGTCCTTGAACTTGGGATGCGGGTCGATGGGAATGCCGCGGCCGTTGTCGCGCACGCTGACGAAGCCATCCTCGTCCAGCTCAAGCTCGATGCGGGTTGCCTGGCCGGCCACCGCCTCGTCCATGGCGTTATCCAGCACCTCGGCCACGAGGTGGTGCATGCC
Organism: uncultured Rhodospirillales bacterium; assembly: GCA_964574305.1. Lineage (GTDB taxonomy): Bacteria > Pseudomonadota > Alphaproteobacteria > BOG-932 > Roseiterribacteraceae > BOG-932. Next base: position 1,017 of record CAZNNJ010000927.1, read on the forward strand.
GTGTTCGTCGGTGCCGCCGATATACATGCCGGGGCGCCGGCGCACCGGCTCCAGCCCCTCCAGGACCTCGATATCCTTGGCGGAGTAGTCGTTGTTTTTCTTGCCCGAAGCGGCGGAAAACAGGTCATTCATGGTGCGGGATTATGGGGACGGGCTTGGCATGAGACAAGCAGCATGCGGTAGGATCACAGGAAACGATCCACAAGATGTTGAGTTTTAAGGAGTTGCCATGACCGCACCTGCCAACACAACCCCTGAGGGCCGCGATCCGGCCATCCGCACCATCGCCATGCCCAAGGACGCCAACGCCAATGGCGACATCTTCGGCGGCTGGATGATGGCCCAGATGGACCTGGCCGGTGCTGTGGTCGCCATCCGCAGGGCCGGGGGCCGGGTTGCGACCGTGGCGGTCGAGGCCATGACCTTCCACAAGCCGGTCATGATCGGCGATCTGGTGAGTTGTTATGCCGAGGTCAAGCGCGTAGGGCGCAGCTCCATCGGCGTACAGATCGATGCCTGGGTGGAACGCCGGCTGGATGGCTCAGCCGAACAGGTGACCAGCGGTCTTTTTACCTATGTCGCCATCGACGAAAGCGGGCGTCCGCGGCCGATTGGATCCGAAGAATCGCCGGCCGCATAAATCGCGGCCGCCTAATGTCCGATGTGCGTCCAGAGGCCGATGAGGCCGAAGATGAGCAGATAGAACCCGACGATAAGGTGGACCAACCGGGGAAACAGCAGAACCAGAAGGCCGGCAACCACCGCCGCCCCCGGTGTGAGGACTTCAAGGCTCAGGGTCATGGACAAACTCCCCCTTGGGCAAGATATTGCTGGCCGATATTAGCATGGGGCCGGGGAATACAGCCTTGCGGCTAACAGGTTCGCTGTCTTGACCTCGACCTTCTCGCCGGCGGCCGGCGGCCGGCAAGGCGGTAGCGGCTGGTTTGCCCGCTTCGCCGACGCCATCAGCCGCAATCCGGGCCAGACATTCGCTGTTTTCGCGCTGCTACATGTGGCGCTGTGGCCCATCCTGCCGACCATTTTCTGCCGCAACCTGCCGCTGGACGTTGTCGACGGGGTGGAGTTT
>CAZNNJ010000928.1:0-2091 GCA_964574305.1 uncultured Rhodospirillales bacterium
GAATTCGGCGTCGCCGGCTCGGCCGACTGGTCGGCCGGCGCGCCCGGCGGCACGGGCAAGGCGATCCGCGCCGGGATGGAGATCGGGGCGGCGACCGACCTGATGTCAGAGGCCTGGTTCATGCCCGGCCTGATCCAGCCGGGCGGCCGTTCCGCCTTCATCGCCGCGGTCAATGGCGGCATCATCGTCAATGAAGCTGGGGAGCGCTTCGGCAACGAAACCGGCCCCTATGACCGGTTCGGCCGCAGGATGCGCGCCGGCCATGCGACCGGCGTCTCCCATGTTCCGGCCTGGTGGATCTGGGACGCACGCTTCGGCCCGACCGTGCCGTCGCCCGCTATCTCCATGCCGGTGCGGGATTTCGACGCTTACGAGCGCGCCGGCCTGTGGTTCCAAGGCGAGACCCTGGCCGATCTGGCCGGCAAGATCGGCATCTCGGCGACTGGGCTGGAGCGCACGGTCCAGCGTTTCAACGGCTTCTGCGAAACCGGCATCGACGAAGATTTCCATCGCGGCGAGACGCCCTACGACATCTATATCGCCCGCGAGCTGCCGGCCGTGATGGGCTGCACCACCGACCTGCCGCTCGGCGACCCCAACCCCTGCCTGATCCCGCTGACCGAAGGCCCGTTCTACGCCGCCAAGGTCGGGCTCGGCGACCTGGGCAGCAAGGGCGGGCTGAAGACCGACGCCGACGCCCGCGTGCTCCGCCCCGACGGCGCGGTCATCCCCGGCCTCTACGCCGCCGGCGACAGCATGGCCGCCGCCTCGGGCGAGCACTACCCGGCGCCGGGCACCCCGATCGGCAGCTGCATGGTGTTCTCGTACCTGGCGGCGATGGATATGGCTGAAAATCCCTCGCCCGCGATAGCGGGAGAGGGAGGGGCCCGCGTAGCGGGAGGGTGAGGGTGGGCTGCCGGGTGAAGGGTCACCCTCACCCTCCCGGCCCTTCGGGCCGGGCCCCTCCCTCTCCCGTTTCACGGGCGAGGGGATTGAATCACCCCATATACTCGCCACCATTGATGTCGATCGACGTACCGGTGATCACCCGCGAATAGTCGGAGACGAAGAACAGGACGGATTTGGCGCAGTCGTCGTCGGGGGGCAGGCGGCCGAGCGAGATCAGCTTGGCGAAGTTCGCGTCGATCTCCGTCTCGCTCTGGCCGGTCATCTTGGCCATCTGGGCGCGGCCCTGGTGCCACGGCACGCCGTCCATGCGGCCCATGCGGGGGGAATTGACGCGGATATTGTGGGCGCCCAGCTCCTTGGCCAGCTGGCGCGTCGCGCCCTCCAGGCCGGCCTTGGCGGTGGCGTAGCCGGCGCCGCCCAGATAGGGCTGGACGCTGCTCATGCTGCTGACATTGACGATCGAGCCCTCGTTCCGCGCCTTCATCGCCGGCAGCACAGCCTTGACCATGCGCAGCGCGCCGAAGCAGGTGACGCTCATGATCCCGAGCCAGCCGTCGATAGTGGACTCGTCGAAGCTGGCGAACGGCCCGTGCATATAGGCGCTGTTGATCAGCCCGTCGACGCGGCCCCATTTGTCCTGCGTCGCTTCGGCCAGCGCCTGGCACTGCTCCATGTTGTCGACGTCGGTCGGAATGCCGATGGCCTCGCCGCCGGCCGCCCGCACTTCCTCCGTCACCTGGGCCACATAGTCGGCCGAGCGCGCCGCGAGCGCCACCTTGGCGCCCTCGGCGGCGCCGATCACCGCCATCTTGCGGCCCATGCCCGGGCCGACGCCGGTGATGATGATGACCTTGTCTTTCAACAGCATGATGTCCCCTTTTTCCCTATCCGGCGCTCCCGCCGTCTCTATACTCGGCCCTAATAACGAGTTTGGGGCCGAACGGGGAGACAATAATGGGCGCAGGCCGAATGAGACCGCTGATCCTTGCCCTTTGCACGCTTCTACCGCTCTCCGCTCAGGCCCGGGTCACCAAGGTGGTGGTCGAGGACCGCAAGTCGCCGGCCTTCGACGGCAAGAGCTTCGGCGCCGCCGGCCAGTATGAGACGCTCTCCGGCCATGTCTTCGGTGAGCTCGACCCGGACGATCCGTTCGCCTACACGAGCCAGTCGATCTTCCTGCAG
>CAZNNJ010000929.1:0-2091 GCA_964574305.1 uncultured Rhodospirillales bacterium
TCTTTGAGGCCACACACGGCACTGCGCCGAAGTATGCCGACAAAGACGTGATTAACCCGGGCTCGGTCATGTTGAGCGGGGTCATGCTCTTCCGCTTCTTAGGCTGGAACGAGGCCGCCGACAAAATCGAGCAAAGCATGGAGAAGACGATCCTGCAGAAGAAAGTGACCTATGATTTCGAGCGGCTCATGCCCGGCGCGACCAAAGTGAGGACCAGCTAATTTGCAACTTTCATGATCGAGAATATGTAGGCGATATCATGAGAGGAAATAAACATCATGCGCAAGAAAATCAGCATTGTAGGTTCGGGGAATGTGGGTGCAACGGCGGCCCACTGGATCGCCGCGAAGGAACTCGCCGATGTGGTGCTCATTGACATCATCGAAGGTGTGCCCCAGGGGAAAGGCCTCGACCTGCTCGAAGCCATGCCCATCGAGAAGCGCGATTCGCATGTTACCGGCACCAACGATTACAAGGACACAGCAAACTCCGACGTCGTCATCGTCACCGCCGGCATTCCGCGCAAGCCGGGCATGAGCCGCGACGACCTGATCGGCGTCAATACCGGCATCATCCGTACCGTCGCCGAAGGCATCAAGGCGAACTGCCCGAACGCCTTCGTCATCGTCATCACCAACCCGCTCGACGTCATGGTCTGGGTGATGCGCGAGATTTCCGGACTGCCGGCCAGCAAGGTCGTCGGCATGGCCGGCGTGCTCGACAGCGCCCGCTTCCGCTATTTCCTGTCCGAGGAGTTCGGCGTCTCGGTCCAGGATGTCACCGCCTTCGTGCTGGGCGGCCACGGCGACACGATGGTGCCGTCGGTGCGCTATTCCACCGTTGCCGGCATCCCGCTGCCCGATCTGGTGAAGATGGGCTGGACCACCCAGGAAAAGCTCGACCAGATCGTCCAGCGCACCCGCGACGGCGGCGCCGAGATCGTCAAGCACCTGAAGACCGGTTCGGCCTTCTATGCCCCGGCCGCCTCGGCGATCGCGATGGCCGAGAGCTATCTGCTCGACCAGAAGCGCGTCCTGCCCTGCGCCGCGCAACTGACCGGCCAGTACGGCGTCGACGGGCTCTATGTCGGCGTGCCGGTGGTGATCGGCTCGAACGGCGTCGAACGCATCGTCGAGATCGAGCTGAACGCGGCCGAGAAGGCCGATTTCGACAAGTCGGTTGGCGCGGTGAAGGAATTGGTCGCCGTGACCAAGGGCCTGATGGAAAAGGCCTGATCCAAAGGTCTGATGTGATGAAGGGGCCGCGCGCGTTCTGGCTCGGGTTTCTGCCCGCCCTGGCGCTCGCGGCCCTTTTTTCCGGCGCTGCGCCGGCGCAGCCTGGCGATGGCCGGCCGCGGCCGTCCGGGGCCAATCCCAACCAGTCGCCGATCCCGGACCAGTCGGCCTCGCCCCGGACGATCGATCCGCAGGCCTATGACGCGATCGACCTCTATTCCCGGCTCTGCGTTTCGACGCGCGGCGACCGGGCGCGGGCCCAGACCATCGTCGGCGAGGGTGACAGCGCCATCGAGAAGATGGACGCGCCGCTGCTGCGCGGGCTCGAGAACGGCCAGTCGGGCGGCATCGGCTGGATCGTCCGCATGCCGCTGGGCGACCGCATCATCCTGGAGTTCCCGCCGGACGGCGCCTGCATCGTGCGGGCGCCCAGGGTAAGGACGACGGAGATGGAGAGCGCCTTCCGCAACCTGCTGGATCAGTTCTCCGCCAGCGGGCAATTCGTGGTTCGCCGTGTCGCCGACCGGATTCAATCCTACGACGATGCCGACGAGAAGCCCGGCAACGACCGGCAGCGGCGACCCGGCGACAAGGTCAAGTTCCATATATTGGGTTATCGCATGACCCTGCCCGATACCGGCAAGCAGGCGGAACTTGTGCTGGCCACGTCAGACTCGCCGGCCGCCAACATCCAGGCGACGATCAGCTTCGTCATCCCGCCGGACGGCGCGGTAAAGCCGCCCGACTGACACTTAATTTCGCAAATCATCCCGTCGCCCGGTGTTTTTGCGATGCAACGGGGCTGGAAGGGTTGCCACCACCGGCGATGATGTTAGATTGCGCCCGCACCGGGGAT
>CAZNNJ010000930.1:0-2082 GCA_964574305.1 uncultured Rhodospirillales bacterium
GCGGGGGATCACCCGGCCCTGGTTGTTCACCAAGGCGTCCATCGCCAGCGTCTTGCCGCCGGCCCCGGGGCAGAAATCACCCACCTCCTGCCCCGGCCGCGCATCGGCCATCAGCGCGACGAGCTGGGAGCCCTCGTCCTGGATCTCGATCGTGCCGTCCTTATAGAGCGGATGCGCCATGATCGACGGCCGCCCGTCCATGCGGATGCCGATCGGGGACAGGTGCGACGGCGCGGCCTTGAGCCCGTCTTCATTGAGCTGGGCGATGACCGCGTCGCGCGTGCCTTTCAGCACATTGACCCTGAGGTCCAGCGGCGCGGGATGCTTCAGCGCCTCCATCTGGGCCAGGAAATCGTCGCCCAGTGCGCGGCGCAGCTCCGCCTCGGCCCAGTCCGGGCATTCGGCGCGGACCGTCTCCGGCATTTCTGGGCTTTCCAGGCTGCGTCCCTCTAGCCGGCCTGCCAGCGCCCGCTCCTCTCCGGACAGCGGCTTGGGCGCGTAGGGGCCGCCGGAGAACAGCTTCTCGACCCGGTCGAGCTTCTGCCCCTCGCCGACCAGCAGATCGGCCAGCAGCAACCCCGTCGGGGTCGGCTCGGCGCCTGCCTTCTGCAGCCGCCAGGTCAGGCGCGCCCGGCGGCGCATGGCGCGATAGACGGCGGCCGCGATATCGGCGCGGTCTTTGGAGCCGATGAAGCGGCGGTCGCGGAAATAGGCTGAGACGGTGGCGTCGGCCGGGCGCGCGGTCGAATCAACCAGGCCCAGCAGCTCGATCGCCGTCGCCAGGCGGGCGGGCGGGGTCACTCGCTGGTGCGGTAGTTCGGCGTTTCCTGCGTGATCTGGATGTCGTGCACGTGGCTTTCGCGCAGGCCGGCATTGGTGATCCGCACGAATTCCGCGTTGCGCTGCATGTCGGCGATGGTGGCGTTGCCGGTATAGCCCATCGCCGCCTTCAGGCCGCCAACCAGCTGGTGCAGCACCGGGCCGACCGGGCCGCGATAGGGCACCCGGCCCTCGACGCCTTCGGGCACCAGCTTCAGGGAATCCCGGACCTCGGCCTGGAAATAGCGGTCGGCGGAGCCGCGGGCCATCGCCCCGAGCGAGCCCATGCCGCGATAGCTCTTATAGGAACGGCCCTGATAGAGGATGACCTCGCCCGGCGCCTCGTCGGTGCCGGCCAGAAGCGAGCCCAGCATGGCAGTGTCGGCGCCGGCGGCGATCGCCTTGGCCAGGTCGCCGGAATATTTGATGCCGCCGTCGGCGATCACCGGCACGCCGGAGTCACGCAAGGCTTCGGCCACGTCCATGATCGCGGTCAGCTGCGGCACGCCGACGCCGGCGACGATGCGGGTGGTGCAGATCGATCCCGGGCCGATGCCGACCTTGACCGCGTCCGCGCCCGCGTCGATCAGCGCCTTGGCCCCGTCGCCCGTGGCGATGTTGCCGGCGACGATCTGGACCGCGTTGGACAGGCGGCGGACCGCCGTGACCGTCTTCAGCACGCCCTCCGAATGGCCGTGGGCGGTATCGACCACCACCACGTCGGCCTCGGCGTCGATCAGCGCCTCGGCGCGCTCGATCGCAGGCGCCCCGGTGCCGACGGCACCCGCTGCTCTGAGGCGGCCTTTCTCGTCCTTCGATGCGCCGGGATGCAGCTCGGCCTTCTCGATGTCCTTGACGGTGATGAGGCCGGTGCAGCGGAAATCGCGGTCGACGACCAGCAGCTTCTCGATCCGGTGCTGGTGCAGCAGGCGCTTGGCCTCATCCTTGTCCACCGTCTCATGCACCGTCACCAGGTTCTGGTGTGTCATTAGCTCGGATACGGGCTGGTCGGGGTCGGAGGCGAAGCGGACGTCACGGTGCGTCAAGATGCCGACCAGCCGGCCGCGCGCGCCGTCCGGCGCGGTCTCGACCACCGGGATGCCGGAAATGCCGAAATCGTCCATCAGGGAGAGGGCCTCGGCCAGCTTGGCGTCCGGGGCGATGGTGATCGGGTTGATGACGATGCCCGACTCGAAGCGCTTGACCCGGCGGACCTGGTCGGCCTGTTCCTCGACCGTCAGGTTGCGGTGGATGACGCCCATG
>CAZNNJ010000931.1:0-2081 GCA_964574305.1 uncultured Rhodospirillales bacterium
TCCATGGCGCTGACCGGGCCGAATGCATCGCGCGGCTGTCGCGGGCACTGGAGGAGTTCGTGGTCGACGGTGTCGACACGACCCTGCCGCTGCACCGCCGGATCCTGGGTGAGCCCGCCTTCCGGGAAGGCAATTATGACATCCACTGGCTGGAGCATCTTCTCGCCGACGATTCCTGACGGGACTGCCCCCCGTGCACGGTGAGATCGACCTCACACCGGAACTGATGCTGCGCGCCTATTCGGTCGGCATCTTTCCGATGGCGCAGTCGGCCGACGACGACCGGCTGGCCTGGTTCGATCCCGACCCGCGCGGCATACTGCCCCTGGATGAATTCCACCTGTCCCGGCGCCTCGCCCGCACGGTGCGCACCACCGACTACAAAGTCACCGCGGACACGGACTTCGCCGGAGTGATCGACGGCTGCGCCGGCGGCGGTTTCGACCGGCCCTCGACCTGGATCAACCGGCCGATCCGCACGCTGTGCCTTGAGCTGCATCGGCTGGGCTATGCCCATTCGATCGAAGTGCGGCGCAGCAGCGAGCTGGTCGGCGGCCTATACGGTGTGGCACTGAAGGGCGCGTTCTTCGGCGAGAGCATGTTCTCGACCGCCCGCGACGCCAGCAAGATCGCGCTGGTTCATCTGGTGGCGCGGCTGATGTGGGGCGGCTTCACCCTGCTCGACACGCAATTCGCCACCGACCACCTGGCGCAGTTCGGCGCCACGGAAATATCGCGCGGGGAATACAGGCAACGCCTCGCCGAGGCGCTGCGCCGCGACGCGGAATTTCAGCGGGCCGGAGTGACGGCGGGTTTCGCCGGCGGGGCTGGCGCGGGTGCGGGGGCCGTCGTCGCCGACGACGGCGAGGCGGTCGTCTCGCTGGTGCAGTCGACGACGGAGATATCGTAGACCGGGTGGTCCATCGCCGAGAGCGCCGGGCTCGAGGCGAACATCCAGCCGCTGAAGGCCGTGACCGGCGGATCGGACTTGCCGTCGGTGATCCTGAGGAAGGCGGCCGATTCCGGCGGGTCTTCCGGTGGCGCCTTGCGGCAGGCATCGACCAGGATCGACAGCGTGCCGAACGTGCCGGTCTGGCCGACATGGACGGTCAGCCGCTTGATCCGCGCCGTCACCTTGTCCAGCGCCTGAAGCACCGCCACCGGCTCGTCCGACATCGTGCCGGGTGGCAGCGCCGAGGGACCGCCTTGCTCCTGCGCCGGCGCGGTTGGCATGATGGGCTTGGGCACGGGCGGCGCGTCCTTGGGCAGTTCGTCCTGCGCCAGCGACACGGAGGCAAAGCCGAGCGCCATCAGGACGCCGGCCACAAAACCGATCGGTCTCAAGGATGCGACGGGGACGAGGGGGCCGGCGTATTTCCGGCGGGCGCGGGCGTGCGGCCATTGGCGGGGGCGCGGCTCTTGTTGTCGCCGCCGCTATACATGAACTTGCCGATGAGCCCTTCGAGCGACACCGAAGCCTCGGTATGGGTGATCAGCCCCCCTGGCTTCAGCATATTGTCGGATACGCCAGGCTCCAGCCCGACATATTTGCCGCCGAGCAACCCTTCGGTGGTGATCGAGGCGACCGAGTCGGTCGGAATCTTGATCTCCGGCGCAACGGTCAGCTTGACCATCGCCAGATACGTTTCCGGGTCGATCGCGATATCCGTCACCTGCCCGACCTTGACGCCGCCGATGCGCACGTCGCTGCCAGTCTCCAGCCCGTCGATCGAGGAGAAGCGCGCGGTCAGCGGATAACCGCTGAAGCTGCGCTGCCCAGCCTTGTTATAGGCGAAGACCAGGAAGGCGAAGGCTGCGACCAGCACAAGAGCGCCCAATATCGGTTCAATCGCATTTCGCTGCATCTGTCGGATATCCGTGAATGGGGCCGGTCCCCGTCAACCCAGGGTGGGACCGATCAGGCCAGCACCGCTCAAGAGGGGGTCCATGCCTGATAGTCGCCCGTTGCACGGGCGCGGTGCCCGCCTTCCAGCGTATGGCCCGGCGGACGGTAAGCGGCCTCGGTTCCGGTCTTGTTGGGAATATGCAGCATCTCGATGCCGGCGCGTTTGGAAAAGACC
>CAZNNJ010000932.1:0-2075 GCA_964574305.1 uncultured Rhodospirillales bacterium
GTATAGACCGAATAGGCCCGGTGCCGGTCGGTGCTGCTCGGCTGATAGTCCTTTGTGCGAAAGGGCTGGAAGCCTTCCGACACGTCCACATCGCCATAAAGCACAAAGTGGCTGCGGCCCCAGCCGCCCCGGAAATAGCCGTCGGCATGGCCGCTGCCGTTGCTGTCGCCGCCGAGGCTGACCGTGCCGTCCGGATGTTCGCTGAAATCCTTGGTCACGACATTGATCGCCCCGGCCACGCCCTGCGTGCCGTAGAACAGCGCCTGGCCGCCCTCTAAAAGCTCGATCCGCTCGACCATCGCCGCCGGCAATGTGTCGAGCGGCGTGGTGCCGGCATAGAGCCGGTTGTTGATCCGCACCCCGTCGACCAGCCACAGCAGGTCCGAGGTGCGGGCACCCTGGAAGGAGGCGTCGACATAGTCGAACGGCCCGTTCTTGGGCGCGAGATAGAGTCCCGGCGCCAGCCCCTGCAGTGCCTGGGCGATGTCGACATAGCCGCGCTTCAGGATCTCGTCGGCCGGGATGGTGTCGACGCGCACGCCCTCGCTCGCCAGGATCTGCGGCAGGCTTTGCTCCAGGCGGGGCGCGGTGACGACGATTTCTTCCGGCTGACCCGCGGTCTGGTTAGCTGTCTGGGCCCAGGCGGGCAGGGCGGCGGACACAAGAAGGGCTGATAAAGGCAGGAGATGACGGTTCAAGATTAAGTCTCGCGGGTACGTGGCACGTCACCGCGAGCTGGGTCCCGGCCCGCCGGCTGCCCGGCGGCGGTTTCCCGATCAGGACACCCCGCCCGATCTGCCCACGTGTGACCACGGATGATGGCAGGTCTCCTGGCTCACGGTTCAGCGCCCGCCGCCGCCTTCCCGAGGACCTATGGCCTCAGTGGCATGATGACAGCAGGCTCACCGCTTACAGTTGCGGGGGCAGCCGCGGCGTTGGGCCGAAAGCCCGCACCGCGTTCCCTTTTGATCCCCGAGGGGAACCATCGCGAAAATCCTATGTGCTACCCTGCAGCGGGTCAACTCGCCGCCGGGACGCAGCGAAGTATTTGACCGTGCAGAGCTAATGCCGGACTATTGAGGCAATTCGGCCCAAGATCGGAAATGACGTTGCCCCCCGAGACCGCGATACGAAAAACGACAGACGAGCGGCAAGGCCGCCGGCGCAGAGGCGTCTCGCAATTCAGCCGGTTTCTCGGCCGGATCGGGATCGTCCGGGCGACCACCCTGCTGGTGACGATCGCGGTCGTCGGCGCCCTGGTCATCTTCAAGCTGCTCGGCTGGGCCATGGGCCTGGCCGTTGGCCCGCCCTACCTGCTTGCCGCCGCGCTGACCACCATCGCGGTGGGCACGCCGATCATCGTCTACGCGCTGGACCTCGTCCGCTCGGTGCGGGCATCGCGCCAGGCCGTGCGGGACGCCAGCGCGGAGCTGGCGGTCGCGCTCGAGGAGGCGGAGAAGGCGAACGCCGCCAAGTCGGAATTCCTGGCCAATATGAGCCACGAGATCCGCACGCCGATGAACGGCGTGCTGGGGATGAACGGCCTGTTGATGCAGACGCGGCTCAATGGCGAGCAGCGGCAATATGCCGACGCCGTCCAGGAATCGGCCGAGGCGCTGCTGACCGTCATCAACGATATCCTCGACATCTCGAAGCTGGAGGTCGGCAAGGTCGAGATCGAGGCGATCGACTTCTCGCTCGCCGAGACGGTCGAGAGCACGGTCACGCTGCTGGCCGCCAAGGCCAACGCGAAGAATATCGACCTCGCCGTCTTCATCGCGCCCGAGGTGCGCCGCTCCTATAACGGCGATCCCGGGCGCATCCGCCAGATCCTGTTCAACCTGATCGGCAACGCGGTCAAGTTCACCGAGAAGGGCGGCGTCGCGGTCGAGGTCTGCAAGCTGGCCGATGCGGGCGAGCCTGGCGATACGTCGCTGATCCAGTTCGAGATCAAGGACAGCGGCATCGGCATGACCGAGGACGTGCGCCAGAGCCTGTTCACCAAGTTCACCCAGGCCGACAGCTCCTTCACCCGGCGCTATGGCGGCACCGGGCTCGGGCTCGCGATCTCGAAG
>CAZNNJ010000933.1:0-2074 GCA_964574305.1 uncultured Rhodospirillales bacterium
CTTCGCGGTACCATTCCAGCAGGTGCCGCTTCGTGACGGCGAGCCGGAATCGGAGCGTTCTGCGATAGGCGGCCTCGGCAGCCCGCGCGCGCTCCTCTTCCGCCGCGCGGAGCCGCTCCGCCTCTTCCGCCCGCAGCCGGGCAGCCTCAGCTTCACGCAGGCGCGCCGCCTCGGCCTCGCGCGCCCTGACTTCTTCCTGACGCGCCCGCTCGACGGCCACCAGCTCGTCCTCGCGCGCCTGCCTGGCAAGCGCCTGATCCCAGAGCGTGGGCCGGATCGGCGGCGGCGGGAAGACCGGCTGCAACACCTGCTCAGGCGACAGCGCGTAGTCCCGGCTGTCGAAGACAGCGCCTCGGATCGCGATCTCGCGCTCAGCGATCACCGGGCCTAAGGCCGGAACGGGAAGCCTGCGGATACGGTCATAGACCGGCGAGGCGACGGCGAAGATCGGGAAATCTCCGCCCATCGCCTGCTTCACCACATGGGCGGTATGGTTGGACAGCGAGATCGCAAAGCCCAGTTTGCCGAAGACATGACACCAGTCCTCGCGCGGATTGCCCGGGTCCCAGCCGCCGTCGGGGATGGTGCTGAATTCCCAGGCGACCACGCCGATGGTAGGGCATTTCAGTCCAAGGGGGACGAAATTGGGCGGCGCGAAGGAGATGAAGACGCAATCCTCGCCCCGGGCCGCAGAGGCCTCGAAGATCGGGTCGACCTCCTCGGCCGGATTACGTACCAGCTCCACTGGACCCAGCTGCTCCAAGGCCGGCTGGAAGGCCTTCAATACGAAGTAATAGCTGTATTCGGGCTTGCCGAGACTATTGCGGATAGACGCCGCGTCGATCTCGGAGTGGAGAATGAACTTCATGGGTCGCGGGACAGTCTTCTCCGGGCGCGCACGGTGAGTTTCTCATGTTTTGGGCACCGCACCGCGGCGGACGATAGACGCCCGCCCCGAAGCGATCAAGCAAACCGTCGCCGGCCGAACTGCCCTATGCCTGACCGGAATAGACGGCAAGTACCTCGCCCACCGGGCCGATCATCCTCAGTCGTCCTTCCTCCATCAGCGCGGCCTTGTTGCACAGCCGGCGCAGCAGCTCCAAATTGTGCGAGGCGAGGATGAGGATTCGTGTCCGGTCGAGCAGCCCGTTGAGCCGCGCCTCCGCCTTGTCGATGAAGGCGGCATCGCCGGCGCCGACCAGCTCGTCCATGATCAGGATTTCCGGCGTCACCGCGGTCGAGATGGCGAAGGCCAGCCGCACCATCATGCCGGGCGAGTAGGTCCGCATCGGCAGCTTGAGGAAATTGCCGAGCTCGGTGAATTCCTCGATCTCCTCGATATTCGCCTGGGCCTGCTTGACCGAAAGGCCGAGGAAGACACTGCGCAGCAGGATATTCTCATATCCGGTCGCCTCGGCATCCATGCCCATCATCATGTCGGTCAGGGATGAGACCCTGCCGTCGATCACCGCCCGGCCGATCGGTGGTTCATAGACACCAGAGAGAACGCGCAGCAGGGTCGACTTGCCGGCGCCGTTATGGCCGACCAGGCCCAGCCGGTCCCCGTCGTTCAGCGTCAGGCTGACATCGCGGAGCGCCATGACCGAGACATGATTGTCATCGATCGCCTCGATATGGCCGCCGACGGTCCGGCGGATCAACTCGGATTTCAGCGACCGTTTCTTGGCGTTGTAGATCGGAAAATCGACCGTGATGCGGTCTAGAATGATCGAGGCCATGTCGTCAGAGCCAGTAGATGATGCGCGCCCGGAAGCGCGAGAAGAAGATCGCGGTGGCGGCGAACCCGACGACCGTGACAACACCGGCGACCTCCCAGGAGATGATCGGCGGCATCTGACCCAGCAGAGGATCGCGCACGATGCTGAGAAAAGCCTGAAAGGGGTTGAGTTCGGCCAGATGGCGGTATCTGGGCGGCAGCTGGGTCCGTTGCCACATGACCGGCGTCAGGAAATAGGCGATCTGCATGATGCTGGCCATCGTCTGCGGCATGTCGCGAAAGCGGGCGCAAATCGTTCCCAGGAACAGGCCGATCCAGATGCCGTTCAGCAGGAAC
>CAZNNJ010000934.1:0-353 GCA_964574305.1 uncultured Rhodospirillales bacterium
TTGCTCTCCCATGCCTGCGGCGACGATAACAAGCTGCGCGCCCGCGCCGTCGGCTTGTGGACGGCGGCGGGCGGCGTCGCAACCACCGCAGGGCCGGTGGCAGGCGGGCTCCTGATCGGCTGGCTCGGCTGGCGCAGCATTTTCCTGGTCAACCTGCCGCTGGCGGCGATCGGTATCGCGCTGACCGTGCGCTACGTCGCCGAGACCCATAACGGCGGCAGCCGGCATCTCGACTTGCCGGGGCAGGGGCTCGGCATCCTGGCGCTGAACGGCCTGACCGGCGGCGTTATCGCAGCAGTGGCGCCGCGTGCCGGCGACGGAAGGCGCGCGGCAGAAAGCGGCCGGGCGCGGCG
>CAZNNJ010000934.1:363-2071 GCA_964574305.1 uncultured Rhodospirillales bacterium
TCCTGATTGTGGAGGCGCGGCGGACCAACCCGATGCTTCCGCTCGTCTTCTTCAAAAGCCGCAGTTTCAGCGTGACCGTCGCGGTCGGGACGGTGGTCAACCTGTCCTATTACGGCACGATCTTCGTGGTCGGCCTCTATCTCCAGCAGGCGCGCGGCTATGGCGTGCTGGCCGCCGGGCTCGCCTTTCTGCCGCTGACCGCGACCTTCATCCTGTCGAACGTCACTGCCGGTCATCTGGTGGGGCATTACGGCTCGCGCCTGCCGATGGCGGGCGGTTTCCTGCTGGCGGCCTGCGGCTATCTGCTTTTGCGCCTGTTGAACGCGCAGACGCCGTTCTGGCTGATGGTGCCGGGTTTCCTGCTGATCCCGCTCGGCATGGGCACCGGCGTTCCGGCGATGACCACGGCTTGCCTGGCCAGCGTCGAGCGCAAATTCACAGGCACCGCCTCCGGTGTCCTCAACACCGCCCGCCAGGCCGGCGGCGCAGTCGGGGTCGCCGCTTTCGGCGCCCTGGCCGGCGGCGGCCGGGCGGCGATCGTTCCCGGCTTGCACACGGCCGTCACCATCTCCGCCGGGCTGCTGGCGCTGGCGGCGCTGATGTCGCTGGCGGGGATACGGCGCGGCTGACTCAGGCGTGGATCGGGGTTTCGCCCTGGTAGATCGTCGCGCCGGTATTATCGATGAAGGCGAAGCTCAGCATGTCGCCGGCAATCCGGCCGGAGAAGAAGCCGGGATGGTCGCTGGCAAAGCGGCTCCCTTCGATCATCGAGGTCGGCCTTGTATCGGCGCCGGCGCCGCAGCCGAAATAATTCACCCCGTCGACCACGATATGCTGCAGGTCGTGATCGTGGCCGAAGAAATAGGCCGTCACCTTATATTGCTCGAGCAACGGTTTGACGTCGCGGATCAGCTCCGGGGTGCTGCCGTGGCTGCTGCCGCCGGAGAAGACCGGGTGATGGCCACTGACGATCTTCCAGCGCGCGGTGGATTGCTTAAGCGCAGCCTCCAGCCAGGCCAGCTGGACCCTGGAGTCCTGACCGTCGATCTTCGTCTTGCTGCCCGCATAGCGGGTCACGAAGGGCGACGTATCGAGGAAGAAGAAATCGGCCGCCCCGCCACCGGCCAAGTCTTCGGAGCGTGTGTAGTACCGCGCCGGCATGTGCCAGCGGCTGCTTTTGCCGGAATAGTCGATCTGGGCCTGCACGTTGCCGTGATAGTCGTGATTGCCCAGGATCGCGTACCAGGGGGTCTGCAGCGCAGGCGCGGTATAGACGTCCTCGAACGAGGCGCGGAAATGCGGATCGTCGACGGACTCGACGCCGTCCTCGTAGAAATTGTCGCCGACCGCGATTACGAACTTGCTGCCGCTCGCTGCGGCGGCCTTGCCCATCTGCTGGGCGACGTCGCGCTGGCTGCGGCCGCCGTCGCGGCCCCAATCGCCGACCACGACGAAGGGGAGGCCAGCCTCGGCCGCGGATACGCGCTGGTTCAGGAACGGCAGCGCAGCCAAGCCGCCGACGCCGGCCTTCAACAGCTCGCGGCGCGACAGGTGCCGCCATAGGCGCGAGATCATGATTCCTCCAACCGGCGTTACGACGTGGCGCCGTTATCATACACGATCTGAACCCGGCGGTTCTGCGGCTCCTTCACCCCGTCCGCGGTCGGAACCAGCAGGTCGCGCTTGCCCTTGGCGACGATCTCGATCT
>CAZNNJ010000935.1:0-2069 GCA_964574305.1 uncultured Rhodospirillales bacterium
GGTGTGGGGCCCCTTTTTTTGGAGAAGCACCATGTGGACTTTGCCGGCGCTTTCCCGCGGGAACCCATCCTTTATCAGAACCCCAACCTCGGCCCCGCGCCCCGTTCCCGCCATAATGGCAGTTGGCGTCGCAAGCCCCATGGCGCACGGGCATGAGATGAGGAGAACTGCAAGCGCCGGCAAAAGCGCCTGCACAAAACCGGCGCCAAGCGCCAATTTCCACACGACTTCCCCTACGACTTGGTAGACGAGACGATAGCTCTCGTGTGGAATCAATTCGCGTGTGCCTGGGACTTTCCCGACGGGACCAGCCAATGGGAATTTAGCCAGTGTGGCTGCCGCCTTGGCGAAAAGCCCGTCGATTCTCAGGGCAGCCGTCGGATTGCTGGCAGCGAGATAGGTCCAAATCACGGCGCGATCCCGTTGCGCCTGACGTAACCAGCGGACCTTCACACCTTACCCGAGGCGCTCAGCGCATGGCGCCGCGCCGCGAATTCAGCTTCGACATCTTCATCGGAACGCCAATCTCCCGCCTCGATCGATTTGCGCGCCAGATCGACCTTCCGGTGAAGGAATTCATCGTATTCACGCGCTTCGCGTTGGCTTCGAACAAACTGGCGCATCAAATCCCGCACGACTTGTGACGCCGGCCGATGAGCGGCCTCCGCCTCGGCCATGAATGCATCTCTGAGCTCAGGCTCGAGCTTCATCGTGAAGACAGCTTCCTTGGTCATGCAGCGCCCCAAAAGTACTAAGGATGTATATATAATATCCGTACCTCTACCGGAACCCCGTCTCCACGAAGCTTCTCAGCTTGCGGCTGTGCAGTCGTTCCAGCCCGGCATCGCGGAGGATTTCCAGGCTGCGGATACCGATCTCCAGATGCTGGTCGACCTGCTCGCGATAGAACAGGTCGGCCATGCCCGGGAGCTTCAAATGTCCGTGCATGGGCTTGTCGGAGACGCAGAGCAAGGTCCCGTAGGGCACGCGGAAACGGTAGCCGTTGGCGGCGATGGTGGCCGATTCCATGTCCAGCGCGATGGCGCGGGAGAGATTGAAACGCAGCAGCAGCTCGGCATGCGGCCTGAGCTCCCAGTTGCGGTCGTCGACCGTCATGACCGTGCCGGTGCGCATCAGCGCCTTGAGGTCATAGCCGGTAAGGCCGGCAGTTTCCGCGACCGCCCGCTCCAGCGCCTGCTGCACCTCGGCCAGGGCCGGCAGCGGCACCCAGGTCGGCAGCACCTCATCCAGCACATGATCGTCGCGGACATAGGCGTGCGCCAAAACGTAATCGCCTAGCTTCTGCGTCGCGCGCAGGCCCGCGCAGTGTCCCAGCATCAGCCAGGCATGCGGGCGCAGCACGGCGACATGGTCGGTGATCGTCTTCGCATTGGACGGGCCGATGCCGATATTGATCAGCGTGATGCCCGAGCCATCGGCGCGCTTCAGGTGGTAGGCCGGCATCTGCGGCAGGCGCGCCGGCTTGGTGCCGGTCGGCTTTGCCGCCGGATCGAGCCGGCGGGCGGGCGTCACCAGGTTTCCCGGCTCGACGAAGGCCACATAGTCGTGACCGTCGCCTGATTCCATTGTCTTGAGGCCGAAGCGGACGAACTCGTCGACATAGAACTGATAGTTGGTGAACAGCACGAAGCGCTGGAAATGCTCGGCCCCGGTCGCGGTGTAGTGCTTCAGCCGCTGCACCGACAGATCGACGCGCGGTGCGGTGAACAATGCCAGCGGCTGCCGGTCAGCCGTCGGCAGGAAATAGGCGCCGTTCGGCACCGCATCGTCCAGCTCGGCAAGGTTCGGCAGATCGAACACGTCGCCGACGACGGCCAGCCGGTCCGGCGTCAGCTGGGCCTCGATATGCAGGTTTTCGCCGAGCGCGAAATGGATCGGAATGGAGCGGTTCGACAGGCCGACTTCCAGCGGCACGCGATGGTTCTTCAGCAGCGCCTCGAACTGCTCGCGGTAATAGTCCGCGAACAGGTCAGGCCGGGTCAGCGAGGCGCGAAAGACACCCGGCCCGCGCACGACTGCAGATTTTTCCCGGGCCGGCAGCTCCAGCC
>CAZNNJ010000936.1:0-2060 GCA_964574305.1 uncultured Rhodospirillales bacterium
ATGTAGAATCCAGACATTTCCTTCCCACCTTCAGATATTTGAGATTCGTTTCGCGTTTTTAAGAAGAGTTCTTATTATATTTTATAATTTCGCGAGGAAACTTCTATATTCGCAAGACTATACCACAGGCGGTACATCTGTAAATCATCGATAATCGGTGATTCGCAAAATCGTGGTGGCAGGAAGCCCTGTTTCTATCAATAGCAGGCCGACTGGCAGGTTCGTCACCGCCGCCTGGTTTCATGCCCGATCGGGAGGATGACGACGAAGCATGACGACGGCGCCTGGCCTCAAATCCGGCAAGGCCCGGCAACGTCATGGGCGGCGGCAAAGGAATGAGCGCCGGCTCGGCGCGAATATGCCAGGAAGGGGAAGATGGTGCCCGGGGGCGGATTTGAACCACCGACACGGCGATTTTCAGTCGCCTGCTCTACCAACTGAGCTACCCGGGCTCGCGCGTTGCGAGCGGCGGGTATAGGCAAAAGCGAAACGCATGTCCAGCCACCCGCCGAACATTCTCCTCTTGGCTCAATGAATCGTTTCGTCGTCCTGGTTGCGCTGGATATCGACGGCCTCGGGGTCGATCGGCTCGGGCACGACATAGCTTTCGTTGAACCAGCGGCCGAGATCGATATCTGCGCAGCGCTTCGAGCAGAACGGCCGGAATTCCGTTTCCGGCGCGCGCCCGCAGATCGGGCAACCTTTGCTGGGCATGAGTCTAAAACTCCAAACCGGGGCCGCGCCGCTCTCGGGTCATCTCGACCAGGCCGAGCGGCGACATCGGGATAATATGGGTCTGCGACGGATCGTCCGCCAGCGCGGCTTTGAGCGCCGCCATGACCTGATCGCGGTCGCGCTCGCGGCTCATCGAGATGAAGTCGATGACGACGATGCCGCCGATATGGCGCAGCCTGAGCTGCCGGCCGATCTCGGCAGCCGCCGCCAGGTTGGCGTTGAGCGTGTTGGCCTCCAGCCCGGCATTGACGTCGATGGCGGTCAGCGCCTCGGTCGGCTCGATGACGAGCGAACCGCCGCCGGGGAGCGCGACTCGGGGTTCGGCAAGCGCGGCGACGGCGTCGTCCAGATCATAGAGGTCGAACAGGCCGGCCGGGACAGCTTCGATCCGCGCCTCGAAACTCGGGGCGAAGGCGCGGCACCAGCGTTCCGCCGTGCGTCTCGCAGCAAGGCCGGCCGTCAGGATGCGCGCCGGCGCCTCGGCGCCGTAATCAGTCGCAAGCCGGCGAAAGGCATCGGGTGCTGCGATCTCGCTTCGCTGCCCGTCCACTGCCAGCGTGGCGATCTCGACGGTCAGGTCGGCAACGCCGACGAGGGTGGCGGCGCGCCGGAAGATCCAGCCGCCTTGCTTGCCGGCAACCAGTGCCTGCAAGGTCGCGCGCTTGGCCAATTCGGTGTCGAGCCGCTTGGACAGCTTGGCGCCGGAACCGCCCGGCAGGTGGATGACGCCGCGGCCGGGCAGCGCAATCGCGCGGCTCGCCCCGCCAGCCTTGTCGCCCCGCGCGGCGCGGGTGACCTGGACCACGATCTCGTCACCGGACTTGGGCGCCGGCCCGCCGTGGTCGAGCAGCAGCTCAGTGCCGTCATTCAGCTTCACGAAGGTGCCGATGCCGTGGACGGCGCGGACGACCGTGGCAACGGTGACGCTGCCGACCCTGGTCGTGCGCGCGGCATTGTCGATCTCGATCGCCTGCAGCCGCCGGTTCTCGACCAGGGCGGCGCGCAGTCCCTCCGGCGTCGATTCGACGAGGAACAGCCGCTCCGTCACGGGGGCGCCGAACCCTGCCAGCCGAAGCCGGTCAACATCTGGTGGACGTCGTAAAGCGACAGGCCGACAACATTGCTATACGAGCCGGACAGGAAGCGGATATAGGCGGCCGCCCTGCCCTGTATGGCATAGCCGCCAGCTTTGCCGTGCCATTCGCCCGAAGCGAGATAGGCGTCGATCTCAGCAACGCTCAGCCGCTTGAAGGCGACCGCGCTTTCGACCAGCCGGGTCGCCGTCCGCCCATCGGGCGCGACCAGGGCAATGCCGCCCAGCACAC
>CAZNNJ010000937.1:0-2059 GCA_964574305.1 uncultured Rhodospirillales bacterium
CCCGTCATAGATCGCGCGGACATAGGCGAGCGCGGCCTCGGCATCATCGAAGAATCTGGGCTCGACAGCGGGTAGCAGATCGATTCTCGAACTCATGGAAATCATGGTGACATCCGGGCTCGGAGGCCGCAAGCGCAGGTCTCCGGCCTACGCGATTTCCGCGACCTTCTCCTCCAACCGGAGCACAACCGGCTCAACCTCCAGCGTCATCGAGTTGACGAGGCCGATATCGGTGAGCCCGGCCTCGAGCGAGACCGGCGAGCACATGAAGCTGAAGCTCAGCAGCGGCCGATTGGGATCGGCGCAGCCCAGATCCTGCTGCAATACCGTGTCCATTGCCGAGAAAGCGGCGGCAAGCTCCTCCAGCGTCATTTCCGACAGCATGCCGATGATCGGCAGCGCCACCTCGCCGACGACCCTGCCGTCCAGGGCGGCGACATAGCCGCCGCCGATCTCCATCAGCCGGTTCAGCGCCAGCGCCATATCGTCCTGATTGGTGCCGACGGCGAAAAGATGGTGGACATTATGGTTGACGGTGGAGGCGAGCGCACCGCGCGTGATGCCGCAATGGCGGACGAAGCCGCGCCCGGTTTTGCCGTTCTCGTGATGGCGGTCGATGACCACCAGATTGCAAATATCCCCGCCCGGCACAGGCGCGATCACCCCGTCTTTCACCGGTATGGAATCGGTCTTGATCAGCTTGCGCGCGCCGGAAACGTCGAGAACCTGGCACGTCGCGGTACCGTCGACGGCGTTGACGCGGAACTTGAGCGTATCGGCGACGATCGGCCCCTTGGTCTTGATCGTCTGCTTGGCGGCCATCGGGTAGACGAAGGGCTTTGCCGGCGTGTGGCGATAGGATTTGTCCTCGACCACGAGCCTGCCGTGATACAGCACGCTGTCGACCGATAGTGTCTCAAGCGCGTCGAGGATAAGCAGGTCGGCATAGCGTCCGGCCGCCACCACGCCGTAATCGCGGTCGATCCGCATCGCGATGGCGGGATTCAGCGTCGCCATCTGGATCGCCAGCGCCGGCGGGATGCCCTCCTCGATCGCCATGCGGACGCGGACGTCGAGCTGCCCCTCCTCCAGCAGCAGGTTGGTATGGATGTCGTCGGTGCAGAAGCAGATCTTGCGGGTATCGATCGGCTCGCTCGCGATCATCTGGGCGAGCGCGCGGAACTGCTCGCGGTCGAAATGCTTCGGGCGTGGCGTCAGGAAGCAATTGAGGCCGGCGCGCAGATCCTCGCGCAGCTCGGCGATGTCGTGCGGCGTGTGGCTGTCCTCGGCGCCGGCGGCGACATAGGCATTGACCTTCCGCCCGGTGAGGCCAGGCGAATAGCCGCTGACGGTCTTGCCCAGCCGGATCGTCTCCTCGATCAGGCGGAACTGCGCAGCGTCCTTGCGGAGGTAGAAAAGCGGGCT
Organism: uncultured Rhodospirillales bacterium; assembly: GCA_964574305.1. GTDB lineage: Bacteria > Pseudomonadota > Alphaproteobacteria > BOG-932 > Roseiterribacteraceae > BOG-932. Next base: position 1,426 of record CAZNNJ010000937.1, read on the forward strand.
GATGTCGCCGGCCAGGCACGCCGCCTCCGGCCGCGCCAGCAGCGCGCAGGTTTCCTCCAGCGTAATTGTCGCGCCCGGCGTTTCCAGATGAGACTCCAGCTCTGGAATCCGCGGCGGCACGCGCAGCATGACGTTCAGCGGTATCTGCCTGGCTTCCTCCAGCACCAGCTCGATGCCGGGTTTGCCCATGATGTTCCCGAACTCGTGCGGGTCGGCGATGATGGTGGTGATGCCGCGCGGCACCACGGCGCGGGCGAACTCGGTCAGGGTCAGCGCCGAGCTTTCTATATGCATGTGCGGGTCGATCAGGCCCGGCGCGATATAGCGCCCCATGGCAAAGATCGTCCGGCGGGCCGGCAGCGCATCCTGCGACGCCGGCAGCACGGCGGCGATCCGCTCGCCGCTGACCAATATATCGGCCTCGTAGATTTCACGGGTGAAGACATTGACCAGCTTCCCGCCCCGGATCGCGAGGTCGGCGGGCGCATCCTCGAGCGCCTTTTCCCAAAACCCGGGGCGGAAGGGTTGGCTTGTCCACGGCGGCCCCCTCTTAAGCCGATTCCCCCGGGGTTTACGGGCGCCGGTTCCCCTGGACAAGCCGGTGATATCAGCTTTTCGTGTTTCCGATCCAAAA
>CAZNNJ010000938.1:0-2052 GCA_964574305.1 uncultured Rhodospirillales bacterium
CTCGACCAGGATGGAACGGCCCAGCACCTCCTGCACCCGGCCGAGGTTACTGGCGACCACCGCCAGCGCCTCCTCGGTGTAGGGCAGCGGCAGCAGGTCGGCGAGATAGATGCCGTCGATGGCGCTCCAGGACAGATGGTCTGAAATGAGGCCGGGCTCGATCCGCTCGGCGAGGGATTTGAGCCGCGCCAGATGATCGGCGTCGAGCGGGTCGGCGCTCCCCAGCGACATGCCGACGGCATGGAGCGACACCGGATAGTCGCGGCGGATGGTCTCGAGACAGGTCAGCGGTGCGCCGCCGGCCATGTAGTTCTCGGCATGAACCTCGAACCAGGCCGTCTTCGGCCTTGTGTCGAGGACGTGGCGATGGTGCGGAAACCGCAGACCGATTCCCGCCGCGGCGGGAATCGGTGCAGTGGCCAGGGACGGGCGGATGGGCATCCGTTTCGCTCCTGAACCCGCCGGTCGGCTTATTTGCCGGCTGTCGTGCTGCCGCCTTCGAGGCGGGCGCACAGGCCGGCCGGCACGGCGATGAACGACGACTTGTCGCCGTCCTTGGTCGACTGGCCGGCGCAGGAATGCGCACCGGCGGCGCAGTCGTTCTTGCCGGCCTTGGAAACGCCGAAGCACTTCTCCTTTCCGGTCATGTCCGGATCCTTGGTCTGGGCTACGGCGCCGGCGGCGACAGCCAGTGCACCCAGCAGGGCGGAGGTCGCGGCGATCGAATAAACCTTGTTCATGATAGTCTCTCCTGTTCCTTGAGTTGATGCGGGTCCCGGAAGCTCGTCAGAACATCCGCCCCACGGCGTTACATTCGGTGGGGTACAACGAAGGTTACGGGGAGAGGTTCGGAAAAAATTATTCTCCCCGAGGAAGGGGCACCGCGATGACATTAATCGATACCGTGTCGCTGCTGTTCCTGGCGGCAGTCGCTTTTTCGCTGCTGGCGGACCGGTTCGGGATTCCGTACCCGTCCGTGCTGGTCGTGGGCGGCCTGGCGTTGGTGCTGCTGCCGGGCCTCCACCAGCTCCGGCTCGATCCCGCGGCGGTGCTGGACATCTTCCTGCCGCCGGTCCTGTTCGAGGCCGCCTATAACGCCTATTGGCGGGAACTCAGGCGCGACCGGCTGCTGATCGCGGCGCTTGCGATCCTGCTGGTGTTCCTCACTACCGCGACGGTCGCCGCGGTGGCGGTGGCGCTGTTCCCGGGGATTCCGCTCTGGGTCGCGGTGGTGCTGGGTGCGGTGCTGTCGCCTTCGGATTCGGCCGCCCCGGTCGCGATCCTGGCGCGGCTCAGGGTCTCGCCCCGGGTGATCGCGGTGATCACCGGCGAGAGCGTGATGAACGACACCGCCTCGATCCTGCTCTACAAGACCGCAATCGTCGGCGCGCTGACCGGCGCTGCCGATCCGGGCAGGGCGCTGGGCGCGCTGGCGATTTCGGACATCGGCGGTATTGTCGTGGGGATCGCCGTCGGGTTGGGCGGGGCGTGGCTGATCCGGATCGTGGTCAACCACCTGACCTACAGCCTGCTGACCGTCGCGCTCTCGTATCTCTCCTATCTCGGTGCCGAGCGGCTCGGCCTGTCGGGCGTGCTGGCCGCCGTCACCGCCGGCGCGATCTGCGGCTTGCACGCGCTGCCGCGCGTTTCCGCCCAGCTCCGCTTCCATGGCGGGCTGGTGTGGGAGGTGGTGATCTTCGCGCTTAATACGCTGGGATTCGTGCTGATCGGGCTGCAGCTGCCGACCGTGCTGGCCGACCTCGCCTTTTACGAGCCGGAAACACTGGCATCTTACGCCGGCGCGATCTGCCTGACGGTCGTCCTGACCCGGCTCATGTTCCTGGCGGCCTTCACGCTTGTCGAGCACCGGGTCCGCCCCGACGCGCCGATCTCTTGGGCCGAGAGCGCCATCGTCGGCTGGAGCGGGATGCGCGGCATCGTTTCGCTGGCGGCCTCGCTCGCCTTGCCGCTGACGGCGGAGGGCAGCGTCTTCCCCTATCGCGACCTGATCCTGTTCCTGGCCTTCGCGCTGATCCTGTTCACCCTGGTCGT
>CAZNNJ010000939.1:0-2050 GCA_964574305.1 uncultured Rhodospirillales bacterium
CAGCTTGGCGCAGGCGAAATAGGTGACCAGGAACTCGGCGCTGTTGCCGGACATCAGCGCCACCGCATCGCCCCGGCCGTACCCAAGGCTGGCAAAGCCGTGCGCCAGCCGGTTCGCCGCTTCATTGAATTCGCGATAGGTCAGCCGCCGCTTCCCGTCGACCAACGCCACCTGCCGCGGCGCCCGCGCCGCCGAACGCGTCAGCAGGTCGCCGACATTGACCCGGTGGATAAGATTGTCGTTCAGCGCGTCACTGTCGTGCATCGTAAGCCTGCTTCCCCTGCCCGCTCGATTCCGGGCGTATTCAGTATTGCCAGAAGCCGCCGGCCGCGACTATGACTTCCTCCGGCTGTGCGATTTAGCGTATGGCTAATTGATTAGCGAAGGGGTCGGGCATGCGGGCAATGGTGATCAATGGCTTCGGCGGACCGGAAGTCCTGCATATCGAGGACATCCCGATGCCGGTGCCCAAGCCCGGCGAGGTGCTGATCCAGGTCGCCTATGCCAGCGTGAACCCGGCCGACTGGAAATGCCGCGAGGGCTGGCTGGCCCAGTTCTTCGACTACAAGTTCCCCTTCGTCGTCGGCTTCGACGCCGCCGGAATCGTCGCCGGCCTTGGCGAAGGCGTGACCGACTATAAGATCGGCGACCGGGTGGTCACCTCATCCAACCAGGGGCTGGGCGAGAACGGCTCCTATGAGGAATATCTGACCGTCGCCATCGACCGTGTCGCCCATCTGGCCGACAGCGTGGATTTCAAGACCGCCGCCTCGATCCCGACCGCCGCCGTCACCTCCTGGGAGGCGCTGTACGGCAGCGGCAATGTCGGCCCCGGCCAGAGTGTCCTGATCCATGGCGGCGCCGGCGGCATGGGCAGCTTCGCCATCCAGTTTGCCAAGCATAGCGGCGCCCGGGTTGCCGCGACCTGCGGGCCCGCCAATGTCGATTACGTAAGGAGCCTCGGGGCCGACCGGCCCATCGACTACCGGTCGGAGAACGTGTTGGAAGCGATCCAGGCCTGGGCGCCGGGCGGCGTCGACCTGATCGTCGACACAGTGGGTCAGGGCACCCTGCCCGACGCCATCGCCATGACCAAGACGGGCGGCGTCATCGCCCCGATCGGCACCCTGATCGTGAACGAGCCGATGGCCGACCCGGCCGAGGCCGAGAAGCGCGGCGTGCGGCTGATCTATACGATGAGCAACCGGGTGAAGGCCGGCGACCAGCTGCGCACCATCGTCGGGCTCTACAATCAGGGCCTGCTCAAGGCACCATATCTGACCGAGCTGCCGCTCGAGGAGGCCGGCGAGGCGCATCGCCGGGTCAAGGACGGGCATGTGCGCGGCAAGATCGTTCTCAAGGTCGCCGATCTCTAATTTTAGCTTCGTGGGGTTTGGGAGGGAAAATATGTCGAATCTGAAGGGGAAAGTAGCAATCGTCACCGGCGCCAGCCGGGGCATCGGCCGCGGCATCGCCGAGCGGCTGGGCTCGGCCGGGGCGACGGTGGTGATCTCGGCCCGCAGCCTGTCGGCCAGCCATGACGGGCTGGCGGGCACGCTGCAGGAAACCGCGGCGGCCATCGAGGCGGCGGGCGGCAAGGCCATCGCGCTGGCCTGCGATGTCGAGGACGCGGCGAGCCGCGCCAACCTGATCAGCCAGGTGATCGAGCGCTGCGGCCGGATCGACATACTGGTCAACAATGCCGGCCGCGCGCTGCACGAACCGCTGGAGAGCTTCACCGCCGACAAGACGGTGAGCCAGGTGCAGCAATATCTGGTCTCGCCCTACGAGCTGGCCCGCCTGGCGGTGCCGCACATGAAGAAGCAGGGCGCCGGCTGGATCGTCAATCTGGGCTCCTCGACCGCGCATGCGCCGTCGGGCCCGCCCTATGACGATTATTCCACCCACGGCGGCGCGGCGCTCTACGCGGCGCTGAAGGCCTCGATCCACCGTCTGTCGATCAGCCTGGCGGCGGAGCTGCTGGCCAGCAACATCTCGGTCAATGTCGTGGCCCCGGTGGGCGCGATCCTGACCCAGAACACGGCGTGGC
>CAZNNJ010000940.1:0-2041 GCA_964574305.1 uncultured Rhodospirillales bacterium
GCGGATGCGGAAGTCCCTGCCGGCCCAGTTCGCCCCGAGGCGGTAGGTCAGATCGATGCTGCGACCGGCACGCAGGCGCGCCGTGCTGATCGGCAGCAGGTGCAGGCCGAGCGAATTCGCGGCCGTGTCCTCCTCGCGCACCTCCTGCCACCCGTCGAGCCCCCAGCGCACCGCTCCCGGCTCGCGCAGTGCGATAGTGAGCCCGCAGCCTTCGGGCACCTCGGTCACCGGGGCCTGCTCGGGCGCCCGCTTCGAAGTCACGACCAAGGCCGCGGGGCCCGAGGCGATGGAGAATGCCAAGACCGGAACTGCGGTGCCGTGGGAAACCACGTCCGTCATCCCGGTCACCTTCCGCGTCACCAAGACGACGGACAGCGGCAATAACCAGACCTGCCGCGACTTCGAGGCAACGGCGCAGTTCGCCAGCCAGGCGCAGACGGTCCACAACACCGCCTGCAAGGGCCAGGACGGCGCCTGGCGCACGACGCGGTGACGGTCACTTCGGCTCGACGCATTTGACGACCCAATAGGTGCCGAGGTCGCTGCCCCGGATCACCGAGCCATAGAGGCTTTCGGCTGAGGGTCCCTTATCCACCAGCGTATAGCCGTGCGGGCATTGGTCCCGTGCAGCCGCCGCATTGTCCTTGGCAACGTCGTCGGCGTTGGAGGTGACGATCCGGTAGCGCCCATTGCCGAGATCGGTCACGCGCGTGCCGATGCCCAGGCTGTTGCAGCCGGCCACGGCCAGAATTGCCAGAATAAGCGCCCCGCGAAACGTCATGACCCCTCCCGTTCCGGCTATTTCTTGCACGCGCGGAGCCAGCAAACCAGCCGATTGACGCGCATCCCGGGTGGGCGGATTAATGGCCGCATAATCAAGGGGAGGAAAGACGATGCCCGATCACGCTGATGCATTCGACCGCGAGGCCGGCCAGGCGCACGACATCACGTCGCTGATCGACAAGGAAAAGATCCGCGACCTGGTCTTTTCCTATTCGCGCGGGGTCGACCGCCAGGATTTCGCCTTCCTGCGCACGCTCTATACCGAGGACGCGATCGAGGACGACCATGGCGGCGCCTATAGCGGTTCGGCCGAGGGCTATGTCGACTGGCTGGAGCGTGTGATGGACCGGGTCGAGAACAGCGTCCATCTGGTCCACAACCACCTGATCCGCCTGACCGGCGACACCACCGCCGAAGGCGAGGCCTATGTCAGCGGGCACAGCCGGCTGAGGCTGGAGGAAGGCGGCAAGGAAGACCTGACCCACGGCATGCGCTATATCGACCACTATCGCAAAACCGGCGACACCTGGCGCTTCCAGCGCCGCACCATCGTCGTCGACTGGCTGACCGCCGGGCCGAGCCAATGGGCCCCGGAGCGCCCGGATACAGCCGGCGCCGAGTTCGGGACGCCGGGGCCGAAGGATGCGTCGTACCGGATATTGAAGCATCCGTATTTCGCGCGGCGAAGCTAGCGCCTTCCGTCAAGCTTTCCACTCTGCACGTTTTCTCGCTCGACGTTTGGTCCATATTATTGCTTTTTACGTAAATTTAACTAAACCCATGGACAGTCGATCAAGAGCCGGAAGAGGGAGCAGTAATGACGACCACGACAGCCAGTTCAGGACAGACGAGTTCCGGCATCTTCGTCAATTCCGGCGATAATCTGTATATTAATTCTGGCGGCGTGGCCGTGGGAACCACAGTCAATAGTGGTGGCATATCTCACGTTCTCTCGGGCGGTGTCGACAGTGCCGCGATCATCAACAACTACGAGTTCGTTTCCGCCGGCGGAACAGCCATCGGCGACACGGTCAACGACCAAGGCCTGATCGTGGCACGGTCCTGTACAGCCCGAACGTGAACTCCTTCACCTTCCTGGTATCGGCGGGCGGCACCATCATCCGCGCGGCCGCCCCCAGCGGCGGCCAGCCCACCGTCCTTGCGGGAGGCGTGCACCGGGGTACGACCATCCCCCGCCATGTTCCCGCCCCCGGCGCCCACAAACTTTCCGCCCACACCGTGGTCCTGGGCCGCCCCC
>CAZNNJ010000941.1:0-2039 GCA_964574305.1 uncultured Rhodospirillales bacterium
GAAGGGGCGGGGCGGATTTGGTCGATAATCCCCCGCATGTCGGCCGGAACGCCGGCAATGATGAGGACGTTCTCGATCCGGATTCCCGGTGGGCCCGAAACCGCGTTGTCGACCAGTTCGGCGCCTTCGGGCGTGCGGGCCATGCGCAGCCGGCCCGGCGTGACCTTGTCCGCGCCGTAATGGGCGATAAGCCGCCTCTCCGCTTCCGGATGAATGATCACCGGCCGGCCGAACGCCTTTGCGATGGCATCGACCGTGATGTCGTCATGCGTCGGGCCGATGCCGCCGGTGGTAAAAACATAAGTGTAGCGGGCCGACAGCACCCTGACCCCGGCGACGATCTCATCTTCGATATCCGGTACCACCCGCGCCTCGGCCAGCCGGATGCCGCGCTGGGTCAGCTTGCTGGCGATATGGTTCAGGTTCACGTCCTGGGTGCGGCCAGAAAGGATTTCGTTGCCGATGATCAGGACGGCGGCGGTGGGGGTTGGAGAATCGGCGGTCATCGACACAATCTATTCTTGTTTGTGATCGTCCGGCGATCCAAATCTTGATCCTGTGCGCCGGTTGGCCGATGGTGCAACCGCATTTCATTCCAGAGCATTCGATGAACCGTCAGACCGCCTATCGCGAACCCGCCCACGATCCCGCCGTCGTCATTCATGGACCGGAGGCCTTCGCGGCGATGCGCGTGGCTGGGCGGCTGGCGGCCGAGACGCTCGATTTCATCACGCCTTATGTGAAGCCCGGCGTCACCACCGCCGAGCTCGACCGGCTGTGCGAGCAGGTCCAGCGCGATAATGGCGGCATCCCGGCGCCGCTCGGCTACAAGGGCTATCCCAAGTCGGTCTGCATCTCGATCAACCATGTCGTCTGCCACGGCATCCCGGGCGACCGGAAGCTGCTGGACGGCGATATCCTGAATATCGATGTGACCCCGACGGTCGATGGCTGGCACGGCGATTCCAGCCGCATGTATCTGGCCGGCGACAAGATCCCGCTCCGCGCCCGCAAGCTGGTCGATGTCACCTATGACGCTATGATGCTGGGCATCGCCCAGATCAGGCCGGGTGCGACCCTGGGCGATCTCGGCCATGCCATCCAGAAATTCGTCGAGGCCAACCGTTTCTCCGTGGTGCGGGATTTCTGCGGCCACGGCACCGGCAAGATCTTCCATGAGGCGCCGTCGGTCCTGCATTACGGCCGCCCCGGCGAGGGGCTGGTGCTGAAGCCCGGCATGATCTTCACGGTCGAGCCGATGGTGAATATCGGCCGGCACGAGGTCAAAATTCTCGATGACGGCTGGACCGCAGTGACCCGCGACCGCTCGCTGTCGGCCCAGTTCGAACACACGATCGGCGTCACCGAGACCGGGGTCGAGATCTTCACCCTGTCGCCCGCGGGCCTTGCCAAGCCGCCCTACATCTTCCCGGCTGCGTGACGGCGGAACAAGCCACCCTTCTTCCAGAGAACACCGAGCCCGGCCATTCCGGGCACAGGGAGAGGCTGCGCCGGCGTTTCATCAATGGCGGCGCCGACGCGCTACCCGACTATGAATTGCTTGAGCTCGCCCTCTACGGGCCGATTCTGCGCAAGGATACGAAGCCGCTCGCCAAGAAGCTGATCGCGAAGTTCGGCGATTTTGCCGGGGTGATCAGCGCCTCGCCGGCCCAACTCGCGGCACAGGGGCTCAACGAGAATATCGTCGCGACCCTGAAGGTGATCCAGGCCGGGGCCGTGCGTCTCGGCCGCCAGCGCGTGATGACCCAGCCGGTGCTCTCGTCCTGGACCGCGCTCACCGAATATCTCCATTCGGCGATGGCGCGCGAGCCCAACGAGCAGTTCCGCCTCCTGTTCCTCGACCGCAAGAACCGGCTGATCCATGACGAGGTCCAGCAGCGCGGCACGGTCGATCATACGCCGGTCTATGTCCGCGAGGTGGTGAAGCGGGCGCTGGAGCTCAGCGCAACCGCGCTGATCCTGGTCCACAACCACCCCAGCGGCGACGCAACGCCGTCCCAGGCCGATAACGAAATGAC
>CAZNNJ010000942.1:0-2024 GCA_964574305.1 uncultured Rhodospirillales bacterium
CTGCAAGTCTCAAAATAAGAAGCCCGACTGCCGGTTGAAACGATGCAGTTCGACCGAGGAATATGATCGATTTCGGGCGTCACGCTACATTGTGGGACGAGCCATCGCGCGGGTCGTCAATGGCAACGGCTGCGAGGCCGGGGACGAGCGGTTGCATCATCTGCAGCGCCAGCGTCTCCAGCATCGCGCGTGGCAGGACGCAGGTGTCTCCGCATTCCGCATTCTCCAATCGCAACCTCAAGAGCGCGGTAGTCCCGTCAACGCCGGTGAACTCGATATCGGCTCCGTCAGGCCTGAGGATTTCCCGTACGGGTGCGAGGGCGGCGTCCGCGGCTGAAGCGTCGATCATTTGCCGTCCGGTGAAGGGGGACTGCGGTTAGCCGGCCGGCTGCGAGAGAGATGCGCACCGGCGTCTGCGAGGATGAGCTGGCCGGTGATGCAGCGGGCGAGGTCGCTGGTCAGGAAGACGGCCAGGCGCGCCAGCTCGTCCGGCTCGGTGAGGCGGCGGAGCGGGCTGGAGTCCACCAGCGCGGCGACATGGTCGTCGTCGAAGACCGCGCGCACTTTCTCGGTCAGCGTCGTGCCCGGGGCGATCGCGACGACGCGGATCCCATGCGGCCCAAGCTCCACCGCCATGGTCTGGGTCATATGGTTGATCGCAGCCTTGGCCGCGCCATAGGCAGCCATGAACGGCGCCGGCCGCGTGGTCTCGCCCGACGAGACGTTGAGGATCACGCCGCCCTTGGCCCCGGCGATCATGTGCCGCGCCTCAGCCGCGCCGGCCAGCGCCGTGATGATCAAATTCTGGTCGATCAGGCCGCGCCAGTGGGCGGCGTCCAGCGTGGTGAACGGCCCCGGCTTGAACTCGCCATACATGCCGATGTTGTTCACGGCGATATCGAGCCCGCCGAGCCGAACCGCCGCCTCATCGATCGCGGCCTCCAGCGCCTTGTCATCGCCCGCGTCGGCGATCACCGGATAGGCCTTGCCGCCGCCGGCCTCGATCGCCATCACGACCTGCGCCGCCTTTTCCGCCCGCACATCGAGGACCGCGACCGTCGCCCCGGCCGCACCCAGCCACCGCGCGATCTCCGCCCCGATGCCGGCGCCCGCGCCGGTCACCAGCGCGCGCTTTCCGGTGTGATCGATCGTGATCGCCAGGGCTCAAGCCTCCCCGGTAAAGAGCGCAATCAGCCGGTCGACGCCGTCCGTCGCCCATTTGCGCAGCGTTTCCTCGCCCGTGCCGCCGAACGGGTGGGGCAGTACGAACAGGCGCGTCTGGGGCGCGCCGAAACTGGCCGAGAGGGTGGCGGCCACTTTCTCAAAATGCGTGGTGGTGGTCACGACCGTTGGTTTGCCGGCCTTTTCCAGCTCGATCGCATCCTTGACCGAATAGGCGGTGCAGCTGCCGCAATCGGCGGCGCCGGTGATGACGATGTCCGCCTCGGCCAGGATGCGGGCGAACCGGTCCTCCGCCACCGGGATGGCGGCGTTGGCCGACAGGCCGAGCGGCCCCTTCTGGGTGATCAGCGAGACGACGGCGCCGGTGCGGGCAGCCAGGGCCTCGGCCGCCGCGATCATCACCACGTCGGCGTTGGCCTTGCCGTTATCGAGCACGGCGATGCGCAGACCACCGCGCATGGTGGCGACAGGCGGCAGCAGCCGGCGCGCGCTCTCGTCCTCGGCGCGCGCGAGGTCGGCGAGGAGCGCGTCCGGTTCGTCGATCCGCACGCCCATGGCGCGCAAGAGGTCACATTTGGTCTCAAAGCTGAAATGCTTCAGCTCACCACGGTAATCGTGATAGGCGTCGCCGATTCCCGCTCGACTCCGGGTGCGGCCAATCAATCTGGAGTCAGCGATGTGACTCGTGATACGTTGCTTGTTTACGCTGGCGATCGAAATGACGCTGGGCAGTCCTACGACGACGCGACCAAAACTCTCGACATCTGCGGTTCGCTTCGAAATCGCGGACATCAGGCAATCGAATCACCGATCAAAGTACGATTAGAGAGTCTGAGTTCACA
>CAZNNJ010000943.1:0-2021 GCA_964574305.1 uncultured Rhodospirillales bacterium
AAACCGGGGCCGCCGGCGCCGCCGGTGACGAAGGCGGTCTTGCCCGCCAAAGCGTTATTGCCGCTCATAATCTTCCCCCAAGTTTTGAAATGTCGGCCGATCATCGTAACGGTCGAAAGCTCGGTCCATTCGACCAGCAATTGCCGGTGCGTGTAGAGCCACCTGCCGTCCCGCCGGACATACTTGTCCTGATAGCGGATCGCCCAGTCCAGCCGCGCGTACCTGCCCTCGGCGTCAGGCTTGTTGAGGTGATAGGCGATGCAATAGGTCTCGCCTTCCGCCGTGTCGCCGTGGATGGTCACCGTCTGGTTCATCACGGTGTGAAGCGTCGATGTGTACATCTGCTTCAGCATGCCGGGATTGGCGAACAGCTGGTCATAGCCCTTGACGTGGAAGCCCGGCCCCTCGACCGCCGCATCCTCCGTGAACAGGGCAGCGAAGCCGGCCCCGTCGCCGCGGTCGACCGTACGGGCGTAATTCATGGCGAGCTTGCGGATTTCCCACTCGTCCCGCATCAGCGCGTCAGTGTTGCTCATGCCAGGGCCTTCGCCGCCAGGATTGCCTTGAAGAACCGGTCGAGGTCGTTCGGACCGGCGCAGAGATAGAGCGGGTGGAACTCGACCACCGTGACGCCGGCCTCGATCAGCGCCGGCAGCTTGGCCAGTGTTGCGTCCAGGTCGCAGCTATAGTCTTCGCGGAAGACGTAAGGGGCGACGATGCGCACGTCGATCTTGGCTGGATCGCGGCCGGCGGCCTTGAAGGCGGCGCGCAGGTCGTCCAGCATCGGCGCCAGCTTTTCCGGCTCGTTCTCCATCGGAATCCAGCCGTCGCCCAGCTCGGCGATGCGGGCGAAGTTCTTCTCGGTCGGCGCCAGGCCGAACCAGACCGGCAGCCGGCTCTGCGCCGGGCGCGGCAAGGCGTGGATCTTCTCGAAATCGACGGTCTTGCCGTGGAACGCGGCCGGGGCCTTGGTCCACAGCTCCCGGCAGACGCGGACCTGCTCTTCCATGCGCAGGTAACGGCCTTCCCACGGCACGCCGGCGGCATCGTATTCCTCCTTCTGCCAGCCCAGCCCCAGCCCGACATCCAGGCGGCCGCGCGAGATGACATCCAATGTCGCCAGCTGCTTGGCCAGCAGCACGGCCGGGCGCAGCGGCGCAATCAGGATGCCCATCGACAGGCGGATATTCCGGGTCACGGCCGCGAACGCCGACAGCGAGACGATCGGCTCGTACCAGGGCGCCTCCAGATTGTCGCGGAACGGGCCATAGGGATAATTTTCCAGATGCTCGCCCATCACGACATGGTCGGTGATCGAAACCTGGTCGATCCCGGCCTCATCGGCGGCACGCACGACATCGATGACCGGCGCAAAATCGCCGTCGAACCAGCGCTGCAGCCCGTACACACCGATGGCTATCTTGGTCATTTCCGTTTCCCCATGCCTGATTGCGTAATTCGGAGGCGCCTTTGCAGCGCATCCGTTTGTCATCGCGCAATCGGATGCGTTTGTCACCAGTCTGGAGAGCGATTCCGGCCAGAGGTTGCGAACCGCGCCGAAATGGATCAAAAGACCGCCCGCGAGCTTGTTTCGGACCGTGCAACCGGCTTAGTGTCCGGCTCGCCGAATTCGGCATAATGGGGCGTCGCCAAGCGGTAAGGCACCGGTTTTTGGTACCGGCATCCGGAGGTTCGAATCCTCCCGCCCCAGCCATCTCAGACTCCCAGCCAAACCCAGCAGTTCCACGCGCGCGAGGCCGAGATCTGGGCGTGTGCTACCGCGCTGTGCCAAACGCCTGTGCTACAGAAGCGGTCAGTGGAACCTCCATTCGCGGCCTGCCGCCGACGGATCGAAGCGGCAAGGTTCCCTTCATCGTGGCGCGCCGGCCCCGTCTATTTCGATGGCTTGACCTAGAGCGTCGACGATCGTCGTCAGATCGAAGCGCCCGCGCTTCAAGTCGTGGCCTGCATTCCCGAATGGGAGAATCCGGGGAGGTGCGGGGGCCGCGCTGAGCGCAAAA
>CAZNNJ010000944.1:0-364 GCA_964574305.1 uncultured Rhodospirillales bacterium
GACCGCCGGCACGACCACCATTGCGACGGCCGTTGCCAATCTCAATACCGGTGTGGTGTTGGTGCAGGGCGGTGTGCTGGATATCGCCGGCACGGTGCGCGGCCATGGGGTGATCAAGATCGACGGCGGCACTCTGGAGCTCGATTCCACGCTGACGCAAAATCAGCAGGTCATGTTCACGTCCAACGGGGGCGATCTCCTCCTGACCGACGCGACCGCCTTCACCGGATATATCACCGGCTTTGGCGGGAGCCAGAACGACACGATCGATCTGAACGGGCCCGGCTTCGGCGTGGGGTTCAGCAACACCACGCTGAGCTACACCGGAAACTCCAATTCGGGCGTCCTCACCGTCACCGGCGAC
>CAZNNJ010000944.1:374-2019 GCA_964574305.1 uncultured Rhodospirillales bacterium
GCAAGCTGCAAGCCAGATTGATTCTGTTCGGCAACTATGTCTCGGCCGGCTTCCACAAGAGCTCCGACGGCAACGGCGGCAGCCTGATCACCTATGTGCCACCGCCCGCGTCACAGCCGCAGCTCGCTGCCGGGCATTGACCGCTATCGGCTAGACGCTGAAATACTTCGCCTTCGGGTGGTGAACGATGACCGCCGAGGTGGACTGTTCCGGGTGGATCTGGAACTCGTCGGACAAAGCGACACCGATGCGGCCGGCGTCCAGCAGCTTGAAGATCGGCTCCTGGTCCTCCAGCCTGGGGCAGGCCGGGTAGCCGAAGCTGTAGCGGCTGCCGTGATAGCCCTGGCTCAAGAGCGCATCCATGTCGCGCGCGTCTTCCTCCGCGAAACCCAGTTCGGAGCGGACGCGCTTATGGACGAATTCGGCCATCGCCTCAGCCATCTCCACGCCCAGCCCGTGCAGGTAGAGATAGTCCTGGTAGCGGTTCTCCTCGAACCATTCGCGGGCGGTGTCGCTGGCCTTGGGGCCCATGGTCACGACCTGGAAGGCGACGACGTCGCGCTCGCCTGAGTCGATGTCGCGGAAGAAGTCGGCGATGCATTCGCCGTTCTCCCTGGCCTGGCGCGGCAGGGTGAAGCGGGTGATCTCGGTCGTGCCGTCCTCGGCGAAGACCACCAGATCGTCGCCGTCCCCCGCCGCCTTCCAATAGCCGTAGGCGGCCTGGGGCTGGAGGATCTGCTGCTGGTCGCAGATATCGAGCATCCGGCGCATCACCGGCCGCAGTTCCTGCCTTGCCCAGGAAAGGAAGTCCTCCAAGGACCGGCCGGCCTTGCGGAAGCCCCACTGGAACTGGAACAGCGAGCGCTCATTGACATAAGGCACCAGCGCCCGCGGCTCGACATGCTCGATCAGCCGCGCGCCCCAGAAGGGCGGGTTCGGCACGGCGACTCCCTCAGCCAAGGCGCTCCGGCGGGCGCGGGCATACTCCTTGTCGACCGGCGGGGCGGCATCGGTGGCGACGCCCAGCTTGCGCTTCTGGTTCGACGGCTTGCCCTCGCGGCGCTTCTGGATTGCCGCCAGATATTCGTCGAAGCCGTTCGTCTTCACCTTGTCCATCAGCGACAGCCCGTCGAAGGCGTCGCGGGCATAGGCGACGCGGCCGCTGCCATAGGATTCGACGCAGTCGTCCTCGACATAGTTGCGAGTCAGCGCGGCGCCGCCGAGGAAGATCGGGATGTCGACGCCCTCGCGGGTCAGCTCCAGCAGGTTCTCGCGCATCACCACGGTCGATTTGACCAGCAGGCCCGACATGCCGATGGCGTCGGCCTTGTGCTCGCGCGCCGCCGCCAATATGCTCGCCAGCGGCTGCTTGATGCCCAGGTTCACGACCCGATAACCGTTGTTGGTCAATATGATATCGACCAGATTCTTACCGATGTCGTGAACGTCGCCCTTGACCGTGGCGAGCACGATCGTGCCCTTCTCCTGGCCTTGGGTCCGCTCCATGAACGGCTCCAGATAGGCAACCGAGGCCTTCATCGTCTCGGCCGATTGGAGCACGAAGGGAAGCTGCATCTTGCCGGCGCCGAACAGTTCGCCCACCACCTTCATGCCGTCGAGCAGGACGGTGTTGAAGTTGTCGGGG
>CAZNNJ010000945.1:0-2013 GCA_964574305.1 uncultured Rhodospirillales bacterium
TTGATCCGCCCGTTGGCCGGGTCGCTGTCGACCGTGCAGGTGAAGTTGCCCTCTGCGTCGGTCACCGGGTCCTTCCCGTTCAGCACCGCGACCGAATTCATCACTGGGTCCCACAGCGAGAAATAGTTCTCCGTCAACCGATGGCCGCGCGCCACGCGCCCGCTTATGACATAGCGCTCGTCGCCCGAGATCGGGATTACGCGATAGACCGTGTCCGGATTGTCCAGGCCCCAGCGCGAGCCAGGGATGTCTAGCCTGCCGAGCCTGTGCGGCAGGCGGGTGATGGTGATGACTTTCGGCCGCTCCTTGTCGGTGTTCAGCGACCAGATCACCGCGGCATAAACCACCTCGTCGAAGGCCCATTCGAAGGCCTTCATCATCTCTGCGCTCGGCTTCACCAGCTCCGGCCATGCCTTGCGCACCTCATCGATCGTCGCCTTGACCAGCGGATGGGCCAGCACCTCGAAGGCGCGCCGTTCGATCGCGGCCTGGTCGGCGGTGGCGATGGGGTTCGATTTGACGTCCATGATATTCCTCCCGTTCCCGGGATTAGTGCAGAACATGCCCTGTACTGCCAAGGCTGCTTTTACTTGATGGCTCATCTCCTGGCGCCGATAATCTCATGTATTGAGCCTCTATTCGAACGGACCCTGAGCCATGCCCTTATCCCAGGACCGGCAGTTCCCCGCCCTGATCGACAATCTGAAGCTGCATCTGAAGGCGCAGGGCCTGCGCCAGCGCGACATCGCCGAACGGTTGGGGGTCGGGCTCGCGACTATCAAGCGCTGGCTGGCGGGGGAGGGGCTGACTACCAAGCGGCTGGAGGATCTGTGCGACCTTGCCAAGATCGAATTGTTCGAGCTGGTCGAGATGACCGCGCGCAGCCATTCCGGCAAGGCCGAGCGCTTTACCCCCACTCAGGAGCGGGCGCTGGGCAAGGACCGGCGCCTGTTCTTCATCTTCTTCTCTCTGCTCAACGGTTGGCCGCCCGAGGAGTGCGAGCATGAGCTCGCCATCTCGCACCAGACCATGCAGGGCGAGCTGCAGCGGCTGGCGCGGCTCGGCCTGATCGACATCCTCTCAGGCGGCCGCATCCGCGTGCTGACCACCCGCATGGTGTCCTGGCGCAAGGATGGGCCGGTGGCCAAGCATTTCGAGGCCCGGCAGAGCTTCGTCGACGTTGCCAATGCCGAGGACGCGCTGGCGATGTCCGATTTCGTCCGCCTGACCGACGCCGCCGTGGTCCAGGTCCGCCGCCTGACAGAAGAGCTCCGCCGCGAAATCCACCGCATCGCCCAGGTCGACCGCCACGACCCCAACCTGGAGCGCACCTGGTACGGCGTGCTGTTCTTCGCCCGGCCGCTCAACATGCCGGCGATCAGGAGTTCGATGTCGGATGTGGAAGGGGCTGCATAGGATTGGTAAAGTGTAGCGAACCCCACCGAAGAATTTAGCCACAGATTACGCAGATTAACGCAGATTAAATCCCTTATTATCGCCTTCGGCGGCCCAAAGCCGCGTAGCAGATAAATTCTTCATCTGCGTTGATCTGTGTAATCTGTGGCTAAAACAATTTCTTATTTTACGCTGCGCGCACGAAGTTGCCGAGCGCCACCAGCGCCGCCTGGGATTCCGGCAGGGCGGGGGATATGACCGGCCAGACGTGGGTCATGCCGGGCACGATGTGGGTTTCGACCGGGCGGCGGGCTTCTGTGAGCGCAGCCTGGAAGGCCAGCGCGTCACCGACCAGGCATTCGTCGGCGCTGGCCAGGATCAGTGTGGGCGGATAGTCGGATAGGTTACCCTTGAGTGGCGAGGCCAGCGGGTCCTGCGGATCGTGGCCCTGGAGATATTGACCGGCGGCCTCGGCGGCCGAGGCGCGCGGAAAGAACAGATCGCCGGTGCGCGATTCATAGGCCGGGTTGGTGACGGCGAGGTCGACCCACGGGGACAGCAGCACCGCCTTGCGTGGTTTGGGTGCGGCGGCCAGCGCCACCGCGGCGGCCATCCCGC
>CAZNNJ010000946.1:0-2013 GCA_964574305.1 uncultured Rhodospirillales bacterium
CTGCCTCGTCATTGGGAATGGACACGCATCGGTTGTCTGGTGGAATCCCTTGGAACAGCAGGCCGATACTATAGATGGAATGACTGGCGACCCCCGCCATGCCGACATCGCCCGCGACGCGCGGATGATCGGAATCATAGCCGCGATGGGTGGCGAGATCGAAGGCGATCGACAGGCCCATTTGCCCCGCCGCCAGGTTGCGGCGATAGAAGGCGTTGGACTCCTCGGCGGTGGAAAAGCCGGCATATTGCCGGATCGTCCAGGGCCGGTTGGCATACATCGTCGCGCGCGGGCCGCGCACGAACGGCGCGAAGCCCGGCATCGAGCCCAGATGCGTCATGCCTTCGAGATCGGCCTCGGTATACAGGGGCTTCAGCGAGAGTCCTTCCGGCGTGCTCCAATGGAGCGTCTCCGGCGACGCGCCCTTCAGATCCTTGGAGGCGAGCGCGCCCCAATCCTCAAGCGTCTTCGCAGGAAAATCAGCCATCTTATTCGAACTCCAGGATAACCTGATCCACGCTGAGACTCTGTCCCGCCCCGGCGGCAACCTTGGCGACGGTGCCGTCGCGCTCGGCGCGGAGCACGTTCTCCATCTTCATCGCCTCGACGACAGCGAGCTCCTCGCCCGACTTCACCGCCTGGCCTTGCTTCACCGCGACCGAGACCAGCAGGCCCGGCATCGGCGACAGCAGATATTTGGACATGTCCGGCGGCACTTTCACCGGCATCAGCGCGGCGAGCTCGCCGGCGGCGCGGGTGACGACCCGCATCTCGATGGCGGCGCCGGCCTTGTGCACGACCCAGGCGACGCCCCTGCGATCCAGCTGGATGGTCACCGGCGCGTCGTCGACCTGCCCCTCGAACAGAACCTGGCCGGGCTGCCACGACGTCCAGATCTTGCGCAGCTTGCCGTCGAGCGCGACCACGACCGAACCGTCGGGGTCGGCCAGCACCTCGACCGGACGGGCGGTGCGCGGCGCGGATGACGGGCCGATGACGACGGTCCAGTCGGACTGCGGCTTGTGGTCCTTGCGGTCGCGCGCGGCGGCGCGGGCCTGGGCGACGGCGGCGACGGTGACCAGCAGGTCGAGCTCATCCTGCGGCAACTCGGTGCCGTGGAAGCCATCCGGGAATTCGGCCGGAATGAAGTCGGTCGACAGCCGCCCGTCGGCAAAGCGCTGGCGGCGGACGATGGCCGACAGGAAGCCGATATTGTGGTTCACGCCGCGGATGGCGAAGGCGTCGAGCGCGTCGCCCATGCGCTTGGTCGCCTGCGGCCGGGTCGCGCCATAGGTGATCAGCTTGGCGATCATCGGATCGTAGAACATCGAGATCTCGGAGCCTTCATAGACCCCGGTATCGACGCGAACCCCCTCGCCCGCCGGCGGCCGGTAGCGCGTCAGCCGGCCGATCGACGGCAGGAAGCCGCGCAGCGGGTCTTCGGCATAGACGCGTGCCTCGATGGCGGAGCCGGTCAAGGTCACCTGCTCCTGCGTAATCGGCAGCTTCTCGCCGGCAGCAACGCGGATCATCAGCTCGACCAGGTCCAGCCCGGTCACCAACTCGGTCACCGGATGTTCGACCTGAAGGCGGGTGTTCATCTCCAGGAAGTAGAAATTGCGGTCGCGGTCAACGATGAACTCGACCGTGCCGGCGGACTGGTACTGCACCGCCTTGGCCAGTGCCACCGCCTGCCCACCCATCGCGGCGCGGGTTTCCGCGTTGAGGAACGGGCTCGGCGCCTCCTCGATCACCTTCTGGTGGCGGCGCTGGATCGAGCATTCGCGCTCACCCAGGAAGATGACGTTGCCGTGACTGTCGCCCATCACCTGGATTTCGATATGGCGCGGCTCGACGATGGCCTTCTCGATCAGGATGCGGTCGTCGCCGAATGAGGAGCGCGCCTCGTTCGAGGCGGAGCGGAAACCCTCCTCTAGTTCGGCGTCGTTATTGGCAAGGCGCATGCCCTTGCCGCCGCCGCCGGCCGAGGCCTTGATCATGACCGGATAGCCG
>CAZNNJ010000947.1:0-2011 GCA_964574305.1 uncultured Rhodospirillales bacterium
ACAGAACTCGCTCTGCCGTTATAACCCAGTGGGATCGATTTGAACTGGCCCGGCGGTTCGTGCTCCGGGTTACCACGCCGGCCGCCGCTGACGTGAAACATCGAAGTCATCATATCGGTGAAGCCGCCGATTTCGACGGGCAACTGCATTTCGACATCGGCAGCAGGGATCAGGCATGTGTCGGCATGCTTCTTAAGCGTTGCAGCTTCAGGGCGATTTGCGGCCAGCAGACGGGAGAGCTGAAGTCGCAAATCAGAATGGGCATCCGGACCGACCGCCATCAAAGCATTCAGGCTAGGACCCAAAGCAGCGGCGACCGCAGCAGCGGCGGGGCCAGTCAACAGGCTAGCCGTTGACCGCAAATCAAGTACGCGGTCCCCGATGGCGACTCCCGCACGCGGGGGCTCTCCAGCCCGTCGAAAAATCCCGAAAGGCAGATTTTGGATCGGAAAATCGGTGGCACCGTTCGCGCTATCGATCCAGCTCCGCCGCGATGGGTCGTGGGTTTCATTGAGGTTTAGAGGCTGATTCAGAGACGAGGCGGGCAACTCAGAACCTGAAATCTGTGGAAAGGAGAGGCGAAGGGAAGCAGTGCGCGCCAAGAAGTTCTTTAAACGAGCACGTCTACTCATGCTGGCCCGCAGGGGATATCAGGACGGGACCGTACGCTCTTGTGTCGTCGAGTTCGCCCCGCTGTGCCACTCCTTGTCGCGCAGTTCCTTGCGCCGAATCTTGCCGCTGACCGTCTTTGGCAGGCTGGCGACGAACTCGATCCGGCGAGGATATTTATAGGGAGCTGTCGTGTTCTTAACGTGCTCTTGTAGGGCTTTGATCAGCTCGTCGGAGGGTTCCCATCCAGGCGATAGGACCACAAACGCTTTGACCACCTCGCCGCGCGTGGCATCGGGGCTGGAGACCACGGCGCTCTCGGCGACGGCGGGGTGCTCGAAGAGTGCGCTCTCCACCTCGAACGGCCCGATCCGATAGCCCGACGACAAAATCACGTCATCCGAGCGACCGACAAACCAGAAGTATCCGTCCTCGTCGGTGTAGCCGCGGTCGCCAGTCATGTACCAGCCATCCCGAAATACCCGTTCGGTCAAGAGCGGGGCGTCCCGATATTCCATGAACAAGCCCGGCGGTCGGCCACCGGCCAAGCTAAGCGCGATGTCCCCTTCCCATCCCGGCGGCAGGCGCGCGCCGGCGTCGTCGATCACGGCCAGATCGAATGGCGGGAGAGGCTGGCCCATCGAACCTCGTCGGACCATGCCGGGTCGGTTGGCGCACACGAGAACGGTCTCCGTCTGACCGTAGCCGTCGTGGATTTCGAGCCCCGTAGCGGCCTTCCAGAGATCGATCACCTCCGGGTTGAGCGGCTCGCCCGCGCTTACGCAATGTCGCAGCGCGCTCATCCGGCGGCCTTCCAGCCCCGAGCGTACAAACATACGATAGGCCGTAGGTGGGGCGCACAGGGTGGATACAGGATACTGCGCGAGGAGACCGAGTGCTTCTGACGGGTCGAACTGGGGGCTATGGTGAACGAATATGGCGGCGCCCTGGCGCCAGGGTGCGAACAGGCTGCTGTAGGCAGCCTTGGCCCAGCCGGTATCGGAAATGTTCCAGTGCAGATCACCGGGCCTTAGATCTAGCCAGTATTCCCCGGTAATCCCGTGGGCAAAGGCATAGCCGTGCCCGTGCACAGTCATTTTGGGCAGTCCGGTAGTGCCACTCGTAAAGTAGCACAGCGCCGCCTCGTCCGCTGCCGTAGCGGCGATCTCCTCTAGCGGCACTACAGTCGCGGCGACCTCCCGATAGCTCAGCCATCCGGGGCGCGGATCCCCAAGGCAAATGCGCGCAATCGCTGCCTCGGAAAGGGCTTCGGTTCCCTTGTCGACCATTTCCGCAGAGGTCACGATGCACCTGGCCCGCGCTTCGGTGGCCCGGTAAGCGATATCTTTTGCGGTCAGCTGTATGGTCCCGGGCGATGCGACGGTCGATCGCCGGGTGTGAG
>CAZNNJ010000948.1:0-1997 GCA_964574305.1 uncultured Rhodospirillales bacterium
GGGGGGGTGGGAAAGGGGGGAGAAGCGTACCCGGTTGGAAAAAAGGGGGGGTTTCGGGAAACCAGCGTCGAATTCGTCGGGGAACGGGTAAGCCGGACCGGCGTTAAGAACGCCAAGGTCTGGCGGGGTGTCTTCCCGGAAGATACCGGCAGCCTGCTGTCCGATCGCCGGTTCAGCCTCTGTCATATCGACGTGGATGTCTATTTGTCGGCGAAGGATGTATATGATTGGGTGTGGCCGAAGCTGTCGGTCGGCGGCGCTGTCGTGTTCGACGATTACGGTTTCCGGGGAACGCCCGGAGTGTCACGTCTGGTCGACGCCATCGCGACTTTGCCGGACAGGGTGGTTCTCTATAACCTCCCCGGCCATGCGGTGATGATCAAGACCGGTTAACAGTATTTGCCGCCCCAACGCAGGAATGCGGAGCCGCGGAGCATATCATTGCCGACCAGGAGCACGCCCTGCCCGATCGTTCCAGGAGTCCCCATCCGGTCCGTACCGCCGCCGCAGGGGTAGCTGATAATGTTCGTCGATAAAGGCTTTCGTGCGACGCGGGGCCGTCCGCCGCGCCCGGTCTATCTCATCGATCACATTCTGATCATCCGGGCGCTGATCCTGCGCACGCTGCGCCTGAAATACATGGATCGGCCCGCCGGCTTCCTGATGGAATTCCTGCGGCCGACCGTCATCGACGTATTGCATTATTATATCTTCTCGGCCCTGGGCAAACCGATGCCGGGCGGCATCCCGGTCGAGGAATTCGTCTGGGGCGGGTTTGCGGTCTGGCTGACCTTTACCGGCATCTGGATGCCGATCAAGAATTCCAAGTCCGTGCCGACCGTGCCCTTTCCCGGCGTGACGGCCATGCATGTCCGCATCGCCATATGCGCCTGGCCAATCCTGATAAACGCCCTGTTCGTCTATGGCAGCTTCTCCATCATGAAGCTGTTCGGTGACAATGTCGTCTTTCCCAACATGCTCATGTTCGGGCTCGTCCTGCTGATCGCGGCGGCGCTCGGGCTGGGGATGGGCCTGACCGTGGGCGCGGTCTGCCGCATAACGCCGCTGATCGACCCATTCCTCCATATCCTGCCGTGGTTCCTCCTCATCGGCTCCGGCGTCTACGGTTCGATCACCTCTTCGCCGCCCTATCTGCAGGAAATCCTCGTCTGGAGCCCACCGATCCATCTCGTGGAATATGCGCGCTACGCGTTCGATTCGGGATACCCCGTCAAGCTGGTCAATCTGGGGTATCCAATCCTGTGGGCGGTCGGGCTGATCCTGGTCGGTCTCGCCATGGCGAAGCGTTTCCGCTAAGAGTTGAGAATGATTTTTCTCAAGTCGGCGACCAAGGTCCACTTCAGCGAAGATAAGCCGCCGCGGCTCGTCTTCGGGCCGACTACCCTTGCCCTGCCCCCCGACCGGAGGGTTGCGATCCTGGGCGAACGGCTGCAGGGGAAGAGTTCCCTGCTGCGCCTCCTCGCCGGCGTGGATGCGCCCGACGACGGGCATGCCGTCATCCCGCCGCTGCATTTCTCGCCGATCGTCAATCCGGGCAGATTCTTCAATTTCCGCCTGACCGGCCTGGAAAATATCCGGATGATCGGACGGCTTACGGGAACAGACACCGACCGGCTGGTGTTGGCCGTGAACGATTTCAGCAAGCTTGGGCCGACGCTCGAGAAGCAGCTCAGATTTTTTTCGAACGTGGAGCGCCAGCTGCTGGAGATCTCACTGCTGTCGGTTCTCACCTTCGATTGTTATCTTCTCGACAATGCGCATACCGTACCGGCGGACGTGCTGGAGAAATGTTTCGAGGTGACGGGCCGCAGGGGCAGCGGGATGATCTTCACGACCATGACTGCCCGGCTGGCCCACAAATTTGCCGATTATGCCATCATCGTCCGCAACCAGGCGGTGCATGCGTATAACCACGTGGAAGAAGCGATCGAGTCCTATGAGCGTGCTATCCAACTGCAACCGAACAACGCCAAGGC
>CAZNNJ010000949.1:0-1991 GCA_964574305.1 uncultured Rhodospirillales bacterium
CGCCGGCGTGTCCAGGCGGGGGCACAGGCGATAATCGGCCACGCTGGCGATGGCATCGGACAGGGCGTGCAGCACCGACGCCGCCAGCATCAAAGGCGGCTCACCCACGGCCTTGGAGCGGTGGATGGTCTCGGACCGGTTCTCCACCCCCTCGGCGAGGCGGACATTGAAGACCGGCGGGCAGTCGCCGCAGGCCGGTATCTTATAGGTGCTGGGCGCATGGGTCCGTAAGGCGCCCTTGGCGTCCCACCACAGCTCCTCCGTGGTCAGCCAGCCCATGCCCTGGATGAAACCGCCTTCGACCTGCCCCTTGTCGATCGCCGGGTTCAGCGAACGGCCAACGTCATGGAGAATGTCCGCCCGGTCGACCCGATACTCGCCTGTCAGCGTATCGACGGTGACCTCCGCCGCCGCCGCGCCATAGGCGAAATAATAGAAGGGGTGGCCGCGCCCGGCCGCGCGGTCCCAGTTGATGACCGGCGTCTTGTAATAGCCGGTCGAGGACAGCGAGACGCGGGCGCGATAGGCCGCCACGACCAGCTCCTCGAACGGTTCCGCGTGTTGACCGGCGCTGACCATGCCGCCCGCGAACACGACCTCATCCGCCGGAACCGACCATTTCTCGGCGGCGAAGGCGGCGAGCCGCTGCTTGATCGTCCGCGCCGCCGCCTGCGCCGCCATGCCGTTGAGGTCGGCGCCCGACGAGGCGGCGGTGGCGGACGTATTTGGCACCTTGCCGGTATTGGTCGCGGTGATGCGGATGCGGCCGAGATCGACCTGGAATTCCTCCGCCACCACCTGCGCGACCTTGATATAGAGCCCCTGCCCCATCTCCGTGCCGCCATGGTTCAGCTGGATGCTGCCATCGGCATAGACATGGACGAGCGCGCCGGCCTGGTTGAAATGGGTGGCGGTGAAGGAGATGCCGAACTTGACCGGGGTCAGCGCGATTCCGCGCCGCAGAACAGGGTTACGGGCGTTGTGCTCCCGGATCGCGGCGCGGCGGGCCTGATAGTCGGACGTGCGTTCCAGCTCATCGACCAGATCCTGGATGATGCAGTCGCCCACCGTCTGGTGGTAGGGCGTGACGTTGCGGTCGGTCTGGCCATAGAAATTGCGCCGGCGGATTTCCAGCGGGTCGCGGCCCAGCGCATAGGCGACTTCGTCGATCACCCGCTCAGCCGCCATCACACCCTGCGGCCCGCCGAAGCCGCGGAAGGCAGTGTTGGAGACCGTGTTGGTCTTCAGCGGCAGCGACCGGATCAGCGCATTCTCGTAATAGTAGGCATTGTCCGCATGGAAGCAGGCGCGGTCGGTGACCGGGCCCGACAGGTCCGCCGAATAGCCGCAGCGCGCCGCCAACACCATCTCGACCGCGCCGATCCGACCGTCATCGTCGAAGCCGATCTCGTAATCGACCTCGAAATCGTGCCGCTTGCCGGTGACGATCATGTCGTCGTCCCGGTCCGGCCTGATCTTTGCCGGGCGGCCAAGCCGGGTGGCGGCCAGGGCGGCGATGGCGGCGAACAGGTTGGATTGGGTCTCCTTGCCGCCGAAGCCGCCGCCCATGCGCCGCGCCTCGACCGTGATCGCGTGCGACGGGATGCCGAGGATGCGGGAGACGACATGCTGTCCCTCGCTCGGATGCTGGGTCGAGCTGTAGATCAGCACGTCCCCGTCCTCCCCCGGCACGGCCATCGCCGCCTGGCTTTCCAGGTAGAAATGCTCCTGCCCGCCGACCTTGAGGCGGCCCTGGACCCGGTGCCCGGCCGCGGCTGGCGCCGCGCCGCTGTCGCCGCGCTCGAGCTTCAGCGGCGGAAAGACCAGCTTGCCCTCGCCGCGTGCCGCCGCGATGTCGAGCACCGGCGGCAGCGGCTCGTAGACGATGTCGGCGAGGCGCGCGGCACGCCGGGCAAGGTCACGCGTCCCGGCGGCGACAGCGAAGATCCGCTGCTGAGCGAAGCCTTCCGCCGCGGGGACGACATCCACAC
>CAZNNJ010000950.1:0-1975 GCA_964574305.1 uncultured Rhodospirillales bacterium
GCGTCGGCTCGGCCGGCAGGGCCGAGGCCACCCTCTCGACGAACTCGGTCTCGCCCACGGGCTTCAGCGCCTCAGGGCCGTCTTCGCGGTAAGCCCCGCGGCATTCGACATAGACCGTCGCCACAATGTTGTGGCCGTTCGCCATGTCGGCCTTCAGATCCCCGATCCCGTACCGCATCCCGTAATGGTTCATCAGGTGATGATGCGGGTCGACGATCCGGCGGTCCGGCGCCAGTATCTCCTCTGGCTCGGCGAGCGCCAGCTCCATGGTGTCAGTGCCGGGTGGTGATCGGCGCCGTGTAGGTATCGCGGCCCGAGCGCAGCACGCGGCCGGGCTCCGCGCCGGTGAGTTCGTTGTCGCGGACGATCTCGACGCCGTTGACGATGACATGGCCGACGCCCTCGGCCTCGGCATAGAGCCGGCCGGCGCCGCCGGGCAGGTCGAAGCGCGTGTGCAGCGGCCCGCAGCCGATCCGGTCGGGATCGAACACCACGAGGTCGGCCCAGTTGCCCAGCCTGATCGTGCCGCGGTCGGTGAAGCCGATCAGCTCGGCCGGGACCTGTGTCAGCCGGTGCACGGCTTCTTCCAGCGCCATCAGCCCGCGCTCGCGCACGGCGGGGCCCAGCACCTGCGACGAGAATGAGAAAGTGTCGATCATGTCGAGATGGGCGCCGGCATCCGAGCCGCCGATCACGGTGCGCCAGTCCCGCCAGACCTCAGACCTGAGCTTCCAGGTCGCATCGTCCGCGCCGAAGGTCGGCGGCGAGAAGGAGGTCTTGAGGTCCTCGGACAGGCAGAGATCGAGCAGCGCGTCGAAGGGCGTCTTGCCCTGCATCTCCGCGATCTTCCCGACCGTCAGGCCTTCGAATGGCTTGTTGGCCGGGTCGAAGACCTCGACGATATTGTAGGTTTCCCAGCGCGCCAGGTTGCGGAAGACGCCGGCGGCCTCGGAATTGGCCATGCTGTCCAGCCGCTGGCGGACGGCTGGGTCGCGCAGCGCCCGCATGCGCTCGGGGATCGCCAGCTGGACGATCTCGGCCCAGCCGGGCAGGGCGTCCAGCACGAACATGCTGCTGAGGTTGAGGCGGGTAGTGATCGGCCCGGCGATCGCCAGCCCGACCACGCGCCCGCCATGCTCGGCGGCATAGTCGCCGGCGCTGAGCTGAAGCTTGAGCAGGTCCGGATTGGCCGCATTGGGCACGATCAGGTTCCAGTTCAGCGGCCGCTTGGCCGCCGCGGAGAGGCGCGCCATCCGCTCCATCTGCGCCTCGCCGAAGACGGTGACGGCGGGCAGGAATTCGAGCGTCGTGCCGGGGAACTCGCCCACTACGCTCGCCAATGCGATCAGCTCCTCGTCGGTGGCGAAGCGCGAGGGCACGGGATTGCCGTCGCCGTCATTATGGGTGGGCGAGATCGAGCTTGACAGGCCGAGCCCGCCGGCGCGGATCGAGGCGCGCAGCAGGTCCTGCATCGCCGCGATCTCTGCCTCCGTGGCTTTCTCGCCGACCGCGCGCTCGCCCATCACGGCGCGGCGCAACGCGCAATGCCCGACCATGAAGGCGGCGTTGAGCCCCAGCTTGCCTTCGAGCTTGTCCAGATAGCCGCCGAACGATGTCCAGTCCCAGGGAACGCCTTGCTGCAGGCTCTCGACCGGCATGCCCTCGACACGGGCCAGCATGTGCAGAAGGTACTCGCTGTCTTCCTTCCGCCCGCTCAAGGGCGCGATGGAGAAGCCGCAATTGCCGCCCACCACCGTGGTGACCCCGTGATAGGAGGAGGGGCTGAGGCTGTGGTCCCAGAACACCTGGGCGTCGTAGTGGGTGTGGATGTCGACGAAGCCGGGCGCCACCACGCGGCCGCCGGCATCGATCGTCTTCCTGGCAGCGTCTCCGACCTCGCCCACCGCGACGATGCGGCCCCCCTGGACGCCGATGTGGGCCTTGCGGCGGCGGGAGCCCTGTCCGTCCAACCAAA
>CAZNNJ010000951.1:0-1971 GCA_964574305.1 uncultured Rhodospirillales bacterium
AGCAATCCAGGGCCGTTAGCCCGATACCGGTCGGTGAGGCCCTGGATTGCTTCGCTTCGCTCGCAATGACGGAAAAGAGGGGTCCGATTCAAGCTAACCCTATACCGTCTTAGCGACAATTGCTAGATGGCATTTTGCTAGGTAGCAAATCAAGGGACTAATCCGTCCACACTCAAAAATCCGTCCCTAAACGCCGCACCCTGCCATGTTGCGCCGCGCCGCCCACCCATGCTAAACGGCACCCGTCTCCGCGCCGGTCCTGTCCGGACGGTGATTTTCCGTGCCTTTGAGCGCGTCCGAAATAGGCCGTTCGGCCTGTCGAACCGGGAATTCTGAAGAGTGGCTGGGACCGAGAACGCATCGCCGATCATTGCCGCGCGCTATGCCAGCGCGCTGTTCGACATTGCCGACGAACGGCACGCGCTGGACCAGATCGCCGGCGATCTGGAGACGCTGAAGCGTCTCCTTTCCGATAACGCGGAACTGCGCGCCGCCCTGCGCAACCCGCTCTATTCCAAGGAATCGCAGGGCAAGGCCGTGGCCGAGATCGGCAAGGCCGCTGGCCTGTCGCCGATCGTGCTGAGTTTCCTCGGCGTGCTGGCCAAGAACCGCCGCCTGTTTGCGCTCGGCGCCATCGCCGATGCTTTCCTCAACGAGCTGGCCCGCCGCCGCGGCCAGATGTCGGTGGACGTCACCTCGGCCCAGCCGCTCACCCATGAGCAGACCGCGCGCCTGACGGAAAAACTCAATCAAACACTCGCCGCGAAGGTCAAGGTCAACGCCAAGGTCGACCCCAGCCTGCTCGGCGGTCTCGTCGTCAAGATCGGCTCACGGCTGATCGATAGTTCAATCCGCACCAAGCTGATCGGGCTGGAGCGGATCATGAAGGGAGCCTGATCGTTATGGATATTCGTCCCGCGGAAATCGCCGCCATCCTGAAGCAGCAGATCGAGAACTTCGGCACCGATGCCGCCGTCTCCGAGGTCGGCCAGGTCCTGTCGGTGGGTGACGGCGTCGCCCGCGTCTATGGCCTGGACAATGTCGAGGCCGGCGAAATGGTGGAGTTCCCCGGCGGTATCCGGGGCATGGCGCTGAACCTCGAATCCGACAATGTCGGCGTCGTCATTTTCGGCGACGACAGCGGCATCAAGGAAGGCGACACCGTCAAGCGCACCAACGCCATCGTCGAGGTGCCGGTCGGCAAGGAGCTGCTGGGCCGCGTCGTCGACGCGCTGGGCAACCCGATCGACGGCAAGGGCCCGATCAACGCCACCCGCCGCGCCCGCGTCGACGTGAAGGCGCCGGGCATCATTCCGCGCCGTTCGGTGCACGAGCCGATGCAGACCGGGCTGAAGGCCATCGACAGCCTGGTTCCGATCGGCCGCGGCCAGCGCGAGCTGATCATCGGCGACCGCCAGACCGGCAAGACCGCCGTCGCGCTCGACACCATCCTGAACCAGAAGACGGTCAACAACACGACCGACGAGTCGAAGAAGCTCTACTGCGTCTATGTTGCGGTCGGCCAGAAGCGCTCCACCGTCGCCAACCTGGTCCGCACCCTGGAAGAGGCCGGCGCGCTGGAATATTCCATCGTCGTCGCCGCCACCGCGTCCGAGCCGGCGCCGCTGCAGTTCCTGGCGCCCTATGCCGGCTGCGCGATGGGCGAGTTCTTCCGCGACAACGGCATGCATGCCCTGATCGTCTATGACGATCTGTCCAAGCAGGCGGTCGCCTATCGCCAGATGTCCCTGCTGCTGCGCCGCCCGCCGGGCCGCGAAGCCTATCCTGGCGACGTCTTCTACCTGCACTCCCGCCTGCTGGAGCGCGCGGCGAAGATGGCCGAATCGCACGGCTCGGGCTCGCTGACGGCGCTGCCGGTCATCGAAACCCAGGCGGGCGACGTCTCGGCCTATATCCCGACCAACGTCATCTCGATCACCGACGGCCAGATCTTCCTGGAAACCGACCTGT
>CAZNNJ010000952.1:0-1966 GCA_964574305.1 uncultured Rhodospirillales bacterium
GGTGCGGCGGGACCGGGCCATGGGGAAGGCGGGGGCGCCAGGCGGGCCGGAGGCGGTGGACCGGCTGCCGCTCTATGGCCTGCCGTTCGCGGTCAAGGACAACATCGACGTGGCACAGCTGCCGACCACCGCCGGCTGCCCGGCCTTCGCCTATACGCCGGAGCGCTCCGCCACCGTGGTCCGGTTGCTGGAAGCCGCCGGCGCCATCCTGATCGGCAAGACCAACCTGGACCAGTTCGCCACCGGGCTGGTCGGCACGCGCTCGCCCTACGGCATCCCGGCCTCGGTGTTTGATCCGGCCTATATTTCGGGCGGGTCCAGCTCCGGCTCGGCAGTTGCGGTGGCGGCTGGGCTGGTCAGTTTTTCGCTCGGCACCGATACGGCTGGATCCGGCCGCGTGCCGGCCGGGTTCAACAACATCGTCGGGCTGAAGCCGACCAAGGGACTGGTCAGCACGCGCGGCGTCGTGCCTGCTTGCCGCAGCCAGGACTGCGTTTCGATCTTCGCCGGCACGGTGGATGAGGCTCTCAAAGTCCTGGAGGTGGCTCAGGGCTTCGATGAAGAGGACGATTATTCCCGCCCCGCGCCGCCCGCGGCCGGATCGATGCCCGCCGCATTCCGCTTCGGCGTGCCGGCGGAGCCACTGGAATTCTTCTGCGACGCCGCCGCCGCGGCTCTCTATGACCGGTCGGTCGAAAACCTGGTGGCGCTCGGCGGTACGCCGGTCGCGATCGATTTCGCGCCGTTCCGCGATGCCGCGCGCCTGCTTTATCAAGGGCCCTGGGTGGCGGAGCGGTTGGCGGCGCTGCGCCGATACGATTTCGAGCGGGCGGAGTCGATCCATCCCGTGGTCTGGCAGATCATTGGTGGCGCCCAGGGCCTGGATGCGGCCAATGGGTTCGCCGCATTCTACAGGCTCGCCGCGCTGACCCGGGCGGCCGAGGCCGAGTGGGCGAAGATGGACGCGATGCTCCTGCCGACCAGCGGCACGACCTACACGATCGAGGCGGTGCTGGCCGATCCGGTGGCCTTGAACAGCAATCTTGGCCTCTACACCAATTTCGTGAATCTGATGGACCTGTCGGCCATCGCCGTGCCGGGCGGGTTCCGGCCGAACGGGCTGCCTTTCGGCGTAACGCTGATCGGCCGCGCCTTCGAGGATTTCAAGATCGCCGGCCTGGGCAACCGGCTGCATCGCGTGTTGGCGAACCCGACGGTTGGCGGCACCGGCCTGCCTTTGCCGCCGCTCTCGCCAGCCGCAGCGAGTCCGGCGCCGGTCCAGGTGGCGGTCGTCGGTGCGCATCTTTCGGGCCAGCCGCTGAACTGGCAGCTGACCGACCGCAAAGCGGCGTTTGTGCGCACGGCACGCACCGCGCCAGGTTACACTCTCTACGCGCTCGCCGGCACCGTGCCGGCCAAGCCCGGGCTGTTCCGCGACGCCGCGGGAGCGGGTCTGATCGAGCTTGAAATCTGGGAGATGGATTTCGCTGCCTTCGGCAGCTTCGTCGCCGAAATTCCGCCGCCGCTGGGCATCGGTACCGTGACCCTGGAAGACGGCGGCACGGTCAAATGCTTCCTGGGCGAGCCCTACGCCATCGCTGGCGCTGAGGACATTACCGCCTTCGGCGGCTGGCGCAACTGGCTGAACCGGGAGCGGATATAATGCCTGCCTATTTCCAGGTCAGGGCGAGGTGCATCTGCTGAACGCTTGGGCAGAAATCGGCCTCGTTTATGTGCGCTGCACAAGAAATGTCAGGCCTTTGAGCTGGCACGGTATTTGCTCACTCTCTTTACCGAAATGGGCGTCTAGGGTTCCGGTCCTTCGGGGTGTCTGGTCCGAGAGATGCCATCCATCGCCCTTGGCACCGTCCTTTGGCGATGGACACACGGCGGGACAAAAGCCCGGGAGATCCAATGTCGGAGAGGCGTTCGCCCCCCCGGGAGGGTCGCCCGGTCCAATCCCCGC
>CAZNNJ010000953.1:0-1017 GCA_964574305.1 uncultured Rhodospirillales bacterium
GCGGCACGCCAATGCCGCGGCCTATGGCGCCTCTTGGCGCCGCTACGTCCGGCCGATGGCCGGCCTTGATGATCTGCGCCTGGCGCCGTTCCACCTGATGGCGAGCGAAGGCGCGATCCATGCCGACAAGCCGCATGACTGGCACATGGCGCTGATGGCCGAGCTGGCTGCCGCCGACCCTGCCCTGCTGGTCGCCACCTCGTGGCGGGTGGTCGAGCTGGACGATGCCGCGCAGGTCGAGGCCGCGACCGAATGGTGGCGGGACCTGACCGGCGCCGGCGGCGAGGGCATGGTGGTGAAGCCTTACGATTTCGTCGCACGCGGCAAGCGCGGCCTGCTGCAGCCGGCAATCAAGTGCCGTGGGCCGGAATATCTGCGCATCATCTACGGCCCCGACTACACGCTGCCGGAACATCTCGACCGTCTGCGCGAACGCGGCCTTGGGGCCAAGCGCGGCCTGGCGCTGAAGGAATTCGCGCTGGGCATCGAGGCGCTGGAACGCTTCGTCCGCCGCGAGCCGCTGCGCCGCATCCACGAATGCGTCTTCGCCGTCCTGGCGCTGGAAAGCGAGCCGGTCGATCCGCGGCTTTAGGTTCCGTCGAACGTCATCAGCGCCTCGGCCGGGACGTCGAGCTTTTCGCGGCCGCCGAGGAAGCTGAGTTCGATCAGGAAGCCGGCGGCCACCACTTCGGCGCCGCAGGAGCGCAGCAGGCGGATGGAGGCGACCATGGTGCCGCCGGTGGCGAGCAGGTCGTCCATGACGACAGCGCGTTGGCCCGGCTTCACCGCGTCGGCCTGGATCTCGACCCGGTCGGTGCCGTATTCCAGCGCATAGTCGTGGCCCAGCAGGGTGCCCGGCAGCTTGCCGGGCTTGCGGATCATGGCGAAGCCGATGCCAAGCTCATGGGCCAGCGGCGCGGCGGCGAGGAAGCCGCGCGATTCGATGCCGATCAGCACATCCGGCTTGTAGGGACCGATCCGCTCGGCCAGCTGGCGGATCGCCTCGCGCCAGGCCGG
>CAZNNJ010000953.1:1027-1961 GCA_964574305.1 uncultured Rhodospirillales bacterium
GGGGTGGAGGTCGGTGGACCGTATACCCCGGCTTCGGGAATTCCTGGATCAGCGCAATCTTCGTCTTGAGGTCCATTCTCTCCGACCTGGTCTTTCCATCGTCTGAAATAGTCAATATCGCGAATCAAAGCTTTGATTTGCCGTTAGGTTTTTGCCGGCAATCGGCTATCCTGACCCGCCGCCGCCCGTCCTATCACGTCGCCGTGCCGCACCAAAGCCCCCAGCTTTAGCAATAGTGCTGGAAACGATCGGTGTGATCGGGGTTTACTCACAACCGTGATGTCCCATCTGATATCTGCATCTCTCGGAGTAGCAAGCGCCCGATGCTGAAAGGCCCTATGCTGAAAGGCATGTCTCGAAAACCCAGGGCACGAAAGCCGGAAATCGGGACCTTCGACACCAAGGCTGACGGCGACCGGATTGCGGTAACGCTGACCGGCCGCTGGGACGTGCCGACGGTGATGGCGAATGAGCCCGAACTTTACAAGCTGGTCGAGGACCCGGCGCTGGAGAAGGCCAAGCATTCGGTCGTCGATATCTCGGGTGTGACACGGCTGGATACGGTGGGCGCCATCGCCGTGTCTGTGCTGCGCGACCAGCTGGCGCAGCACGGCAACGCCGAAATCACCGGCGCGCAAAGGGCCCAGGCCGCCCTGCTCGACCAGGTCGCCCAGGTCGATGCTCAGCCGCTGCCGCAACTGCCCATCCTCACCGCCGTCGACCGCGTCGCCAACCTGGGCAGATGGGCGGTCGGGCTTTGGCTCGAATCGCGGGAACTGATCGGCTTCTTCGGGGAGCTCTGCGTCGTCCTGTGGGACCTCGTCCGCCATCCCGGGCGATTCCGCCTGACCTCGACCATCAGCCACATGCAGCAGGTGGGCCTGAACGCCATGCCGATCGTCGGCCTGCTCTCCTTCCTGATCGGCGTGGTTCT
>CAZNNJ010000954.1:0-1957 GCA_964574305.1 uncultured Rhodospirillales bacterium
ATCAACCGTGCCTTGCCGGACACTGTGAACTTGATCGGCGACCGGAGCGCGGACTGCAAGCGGTTGCTCATCGTCGCCCAGGGGCGGCAGCAGACCGGGGCCTATTATGTTCTGGACCGCAACGGCCCCAAGCCGACCATGGATGTGCTCGGCGAGCGCTACCCCGGCATCGATCCTGCTCAAGTGGCTGCACCCAGGCCGATATCCTACAGCACGCGCGACGGCGTCACGGTTCACGGTTTTGTCACCTTGCCGAAGGATGCCGGCTCTCGGCCGATTCCGTTCGTCGTCTTGCCGCACAGCGGACCAGCGGCCCGGGACACCGGCTATTTCGACTATCTGGCTCAGTTCCTCGTCAGCCGCGGCTACGGCGTCTTTCAACCGAACGGCCGCGGCTCGACAGGTTACGGAGCGAAATTCGAACAGGCCGGCCTGCAGCAATGGGGCCTTAGGATGCAGGACGACATCACCGACGGCACCAAATGGCTGATCGAACAGAAAATGGCCGATCCCGGGAAGATCTGCATCATGGGAGGCACCGGCTATGGCGGATATGCCGCGCTCATGGGGGCCGCCACCGCACCAGACCTTTACCGTTGCGCGATCAGCCTCGATGGCATCACCGATCTGCCAGCCTATGCTGATACACACCATTACTTCGGAGGGCGTTTTGCGTATCTCGCCCGGTTCGACAATGGCAAGATGTCGGAAATCTCCCCCGTCAACCTTGCTGACAGGATCAAGGCGTCCGTTTTGCTGGTCCATGGCGGCCAGGATTGGTCGAATCCCGTGGAAGAGTCGCAATCGATGGAAAGCGCCCTCAAGCGTGCGGGCAAGTCTGTCGAGGCGATTTATTTCGAAGACGATGAGGGCCGTTTTCCGCACGACGATGACGACGGGACCGGCGACGAATACGCGACGAACAGCAACCTCGTTTCTATCGAGGCCAACCGTATCGCCTTCCTGAAGGCGACCGAGGCGTTCCTGAAGAAGAACATCGGACCGTAGCGCCGGCCCCCGCCTTGTGAATCGAAAACCCGTCCTGTAGAGACCGTCGGATCACGGAAGAGCGGGGAAGGGGTCGATGAAAGCCGTCTTGTGCAAGGAATTCGGGCCGGTCGAGCAGCTGGTCATCGAAGAGGTCCCGTCGCTGAAGGCCGGTCCTGGCCGGGTGGTGATTTCCGTCAAGGCGTGCGGCATTAATTTCCCGGACGGGCTGATCGTCCAGGGCAAGTACCAGACCAAGCCGCCGTTGCCGTTCTCACCCGGCCTCGAAGTCGCCGGCGTCATCAAGGAACTCGGCGAGGGCGTCACCGACCTCAAGGTCGGGCAGCGCGTCATCGGCTTCCCCGGCGTCGGCGGCCTGGCCGAGGAGGTCGCGCTCGACGCCTGGCTCTGCTTCCCGATGCCGGACTCGATGAGCTACGCCGACGGCGCGGGCTTCCTGATCACCTATGCCACCTCGCACCACGCGCTGAAGCCGCGCGGGCATCTGAAGGCCGGCGAGACGCTGCTGGTGCTCGGTGCAGCCGGTGGGGTGGGGCTGACCGCGGTCGAGATCGGCAAGGTCATGGGCGCGAAGGTCATCGCCGCCGCCTCCAGCGACGAGAAGCTGGCGCTGACCAAGGAATACGGCGCGGACGAGGTCATCAACTACACGACCGAGAATCTGCGCGACCGGCTGAAGGCGATCACCGGCGGCAAGGGGGTGGACGTGGTCTACGACCCGGTCGGCGGTCCGCTGGCTGAGCCGGCGGTGCGCAGCCTGTCCTGGCTCGGCCGTTTCCTGGTCATCGGCTTCGCCGCCGGCGACATCCCGAAGATCCCGCTCAACCTGCTGCTGCTGAAGAGCTCGTCGCTGGTCGGTGTCTATTGGGGCGCGGCGCTGAAGGCCGATCCCAAGGCCGGGCGCGCGGATGTGGCCGAGCTGCTGCAGTGGTATGCCGAGGGCAAGCTG
>CAZNNJ010000955.1:0-1946 GCA_964574305.1 uncultured Rhodospirillales bacterium
GCGCCACGAAGTGGCCGTTGATCACCGTGCCCAGGCCGAACTGCTTGCAGTCGCCGCCGCTGTCGATATGGATTTCGGCGGTCGGTGCGCTGTTGTCGAGCTGGATCAGGTAGAACGGGGTCGATCCGAACACCGTGTCGGTCCCGTCCGCGATCTCCAGCCAGACATGCCACTGGTCGTCACCCGAGGAATACCAATAGGCCAGCACATCATCGATGTTCTGGGTGGAATCCAGATAGGTGAAAAAGCCGGCGGCATCGGGGCTCCGCCAGGTGCTGTTGCCCAGCCAGTCGGTCGTCAGGATCTGGTCGGCCAGCAAGGTCTGGCTGGGCGAGCCGACCTTCTGCACCCAGACCCGGTACTTGCTGCCGACCGAGGGCGCACCCTGGATCACGATCTGGCCGCCGAACGGGCACTGGCGCGCATGGTCCCACGGATCGGCATGGCTGCCGGTCAGCGCGAACAGGGCGCCCGGCAAGGTGCAGCCCGGCATGGCCGAGCTTCCGGTCGTGTCGATCGAGGCCACGCCGATGCCGCCGATGATGGCGATGTCGGGCGTGCCGACGACGAACGTGTCGCCAGCCGGGATCTGCACCAGCGCATCGACCCGATTGCCCCAGACCGGGACATAGTACGGGTCGACCGCCGGCGGAGCCGATCCCCAGGACAGGATCGCCCGCACAACGGCCGTCTTCACGCCATCCTGGCAGGGTTGCATATGGCTGGCGAGGTCGACCGGCAGGCCAACCGCATATTCCAGCCCGTCCGCCGGAATGCCGGCAATGTCGTGGGTGTTGATCGTGGCGGTGCCGGCATAGTCGAAGCCTGAGCCCCAATCGACCCAGAAGGCGACATATTCGGTGCTGCCGGTGGTGCAGGGGCCGCCGTTGAAGCCGTAGGGCGCCTTCACCTTGACGACGGCGGCCAGCGAGCTGCGATTGGTGTCGAGGCCGACGCAGTCCAGCTCCTCGAACGTCGTGTCGCCGCTGGTGGCGAGGATTTCCCCGATGATCGAGGCCAGGTCGAGGCCCAGCGCCGAGATCGGATGCTTTTCGTCCAAGGTGGCGGAGAGGCCCTGGGCGCCCAGCTTGGCGACCTCGGGATAGAACAGCCGATGCGGCAGAACCGGCTTGCCGCGATAGGACGCGGCCAGTTCACGCAAGGTCGGTGCCTTGGGCGGAACGGTGGCCAGCGCCTGCTCCACATCCACCAGGGCGCTCAGGGTTTCCGGCAGCTTCAGCTTTGCCTCGGCCAGAAGGTCCTTGAAGATGATGAAATGAGTGCCCGGAATCTGGATCGTGGCGTCGACGACATTGCCCCAGACCGGCACGAAGCCCGGCGTGTTGGCCGGCGGGTCGTAGTTCCACGACAGGATCGCCCGCACCTTGGGCAGATTCTCGAAGAAGCAGAGATATTCCGGGATCGAGACCGGCATCGCGACGCTGTATTCCAGCGGCTTGGGCCCCGGCAGGTCGTGCACGGTGAAGCTTGCCGAACCCTGGTCCTGCCAGGTCGCGCCATTGTCGAACGACAGGTAGAAGCGGACATATTCCTGCGAGCCGTTCGTGCACAGGCCGCCCGAATAGCCGGATACCTGGTTGATCGACACGACGGCCTCGAGCCGCTTCAGCGTCGCCGAATAGCCGACGCAGCCGAGCGTCTCATAGACCGTGTCGCTGGCGATCTTGAGGATCGGCTTGTAGGGGCTGTCCTTCAGATTGCCGAAATAATTGGGATTGGCGAGAAGCAGCAGATGCAGGTTCTCTCGCGCCTGCTCTGGCTTCAAAAGCGCGAGGGAGGTGTTCTTGCCTCCCGCCGCTGCGCTGGGTTTGCTCATGGTACCTAAACTCCTTGGCGAATAGCCCTGCGATGCCGTCCGGCGCATTGGCGCGGCGGATCGGCCCCGGACCGCTAGTGCCGCGCGGTTCCACGCGCCTTTAATCCGG
>CAZNNJ010000956.1:0-1943 GCA_964574305.1 uncultured Rhodospirillales bacterium
CCAGCCCATCCTCGACCCAGCCCGACGAGGACCGGTCCGCGAGCGCGCGCAGGTCGATGCAGCCCATCTCCACGTTTCCAGCCAGCAGTTCGGCCTCGATCTCTCGCTTGGCGTCGGCTTCGTCGCGCGGCGGGTTGCGCGCGGCCCGCGCCAGCGCCGCGGCGTCACCCGCATTGCCGAGCCGCATCAGCGCGTCCACCCGCAGCGCCAGAATTGCACCGCCGTCATCGTCGCCGTGCGGCGCATCGGCGATGCTGATCAGCAGGTTGCGCGCAAGCCTGTGCCCGGCGGGGGAATCGATGCGGTCAGGCAGGCGCTCCATCAGCTGGCGCACGACGCCGACCGATGTGTCCTGCCAGGTCCTCTGATCGAAACCGGTATCGCGCCTCGGCAAGGTGCCGACCCACACCCGGCCCCGATCGCCGGACCCTTCCGGCCCCTGGCAGCCGGCCGCCAGGACGAGAACGAGCGCCACTGCGGCGCGGCGGAACAGCACGGTCATCAGCAAAGCCATCGGAGCCATAACAACTCCGGGTGAATATGGTTGCCTGCGGCCGAGCTGGGCGCGACAAAAGCGTGGCAAGGTTCCCCGGCACAAGTGCGGGGAAGGAGCCGGTCAGCGTCGCCGGGCCAGGAATTCCTGGTGCGCAAAAGCGTGGGCGCGCGCCAGCCGCTCGCGCACGGTCAGGACATGGCCGGGCCGCAGCGGCCCGAGGAGCAGGCTGTCGAGCCCCCCGCCGTCCAGCTCCCAGCTTCGCGTCGGCCCGCTGTCGAGATGGATGAAATGCGAGTTCGGATACCAGCCGACGCCGCCCCGTTTCATCGCGCGCGCCGCCCGCTCCACGCCGCGCAGGTTGCGATCGAAGGTCACGTCGATGGCACGGCCATAAAGATGCTGGCTTTGCTCGGCGACCCCGAAGGTGGTGGCCCTCAGCCGCTCGTTGGTCTCGTGCGTCCGGTAGGCCGACAACACGGTCGCGCCGCTCTGACCGGTCGCGGCCATGACATCGGCGAGAAAATCCAGCAAGGCGATATCGACCGGCCCGTTTTTCTCGACGCGAAAATCGCGCAGGAAGACCGCCAAGTCGGACACGGCGCCGGGCAGAGGCCCGGTGGCGTCGCGATAGGGACCATTGAAGGTCTCGCCGGTATGCGCGTTCTTGAGCGCGAGGCGATGCCCGCCCGTCGGGAGGGCAAGGGCGTTGCCGCCCAGAAGAATCATGACGCCCGTCGCGAGCAGCAGGTCGCGCCGCCTCAGCGTGGCTCTATTTCCGGTGATGGGCGCAGCAAGCATCCCATCCAAGCTGGGCAGCCACTATCCCGCGCGCAAGGCGGCGCCCCGAACTAATGCGCCAGCAGCACCGGCAGTTCGACGTGGGAGATGATCTGCCGTGTCGTGCCGCCGAACACCGCCTCGCGGGTGCGGCTGTGATGATAACCGCCCATCACCAAAAGGCTCGCGCCGACGGCCTTGGCCTCGGCCAGCAGGGTTTCGGAGACCGCCTTGCCTGCGGTCTGCATCTGCGCGGCGGTCGCGGCGATGCCGTGATGGCCGAGATAGGCGATCATCTCCTCGCTGTGGGCATCCTCGTGGGCGCCGATGGTGCGGATCGCGACCTGCTTCATCCGGCCGAGCAGCGGCAGGGCGGCGGCAATCGCCCGCACCTCCTCCCGCCCGCCGGCCCAGGCGATCAGCGCGCCCTCGAACAGGCTGGGCGGCGGCACCGCCGGCGACAGCAGGACAGGGCGGCCGGCATCGAACAGCACCGCCTCCAGCATCGCATCGCCATCGACCGGCCCGTTGGGGCCGAGGCCGCGCATGACCACCAGGTCGGCGAAGCGGGCGGCGTCGCCGAATAACACCCCCGGCATGCCGGTGCGTTCGTTCCAGGAAGCCGAGACCCCGTTTACACCGGTGCGCCCCCTACCCGGCGGGCGGCCGC
>CAZNNJ010000957.1:0-1935 GCA_964574305.1 uncultured Rhodospirillales bacterium
CGGTCGCATCGGCAGCCTTTCCACGCACTCGCGGAAGTTCCCTGGATTCCCGTTCTCCCCGCGCAGCGTTGGACAGATGACGGCGTATCCTGCGTCGAAGAACGGCCTGGCATCTTCGAAATCCGATTCGCCGAACGCGTACCCGCCATGCAGGTAGACGACGGCCGGAACCTTTGCATCGCACCTCAGGGTGGGCGGAAACGCCAACCAGTCCTTTGAGGAATAGGGCACCGAAACCAAGGTCACCTACGGCGCCTATTATCTTGCGCTGGCAGCCTTCCTGGCGGTGATGTCGTACGACGTCCACCAGATGCTCGGTCCGGACGCGCAGTAGCCGAGCGCCCGGTCACGGGCTCAGCGCCGCAGCTCCAGTTCCGACGCGACCCGCTGCGGGCCCGATCCTATCGGGCGGATGCGGTATTGATAGGTGCCGGAACGGTCGACCGGCAGGACCGACACGACGATAAACCGCTCGGTCGGCTGTTGCCCCAGCGACCTGCCCGGTGTGCTGGAAAAAAATACACTTTCATCGATCCGGTAACGGGGGCCGGCCTGCCGCTCTGTCGTCATCTTGTCTTTCTTTCATGCTCCCCCCGGGCACGCCCCATCGGGAGCCGTCTTCGAGGGACTGTCGGCAGGGGGGCGGTCGTAATGGGTTTCCCACCTCCACGGCATATTAGGCCGTCCCCCCGGAAATGTAAGCGGTGTCGGCCGTTGCGATATCCTCGGCTGTGCAAAAGCGGGAGGAATGCTGACCGACGATTTGTTCCGTCCGGGCCGACGGCGCTGGAGGCGACACAATTATATCAAAGATAGAAAGGATTGAGGCGTCAATCCGATTGACTCGGGCCGGCCCGTGAGCATCTATTGAGGCCACCTCAGCCCTGTGGGAGCGGGGCGGAAACCAATGCAAGCGGGAAGGGGAAAAGCCGTGACCACAGCCGCGCAGGTGCGTGAGAAAGTCGATCATCCGATCATCGATGCCGACGGCCATTTCGTCGAAATCGGCCCGGTCCTGGAAGACGAGCTGGTGACCTATCTGGAGGAGGCGGGCGGCCGCCAGATGCGCGACCGCTACCTCGCCGGGTGGGCCAAGCCGTTCGATACCTCGACCGCGCTCGCCGACCGCGGCAGCCCCGCGGTCAAGGAGCAATGGCGCTCGATGCCCTCCTGGTGGGGCTGGCAGACCAAGAACGTCTACGACCGCGCGACCGCCCATCTGCCCAAGCTGATGCATGAGCGGATGGACGAGATGGGCATCGACTTCATGCTCTGCTACCCGTCGGCGGTGCTGGGCCTGCTCGATATCGAGGATGGCGAGGTCGCGGGCGCCGTCGCCCATGCCGCCAACCGCTGGCTGGTCTCGATCTTCGAGCCCTACAAGCATCGCATGGCGGTGGGCGGCATCGTGCCGATGAACACGCCGCAGGTCGCCAGCGCCGCGGTCGAGCATGCCGCCTCGATCGGCATGAAGACGGCGATCATGGCCTCCTATGTCCGGCGCTATCTGGGCGAGAAGCCGGCCAGCGGCCCGCAGGCGCACCGGC
This sequence comes from uncultured Rhodospirillales bacterium, assembly GCA_964574305.1. Classification (GTDB taxonomy): domain Bacteria; phylum Pseudomonadota; class Alphaproteobacteria; order BOG-932; family Roseiterribacteraceae; genus BOG-932. The sequence continues at coordinate 1,548 of CAZNNJ010000957.1, forward strand.
TCGATACGTACGGCATCGACAGCGAATACGATTACGATCCGCTGTGGGCCAAATTCATCGATGTGGGGATCGCGCCCCTGGTCCACGGCTCGCATCAGCGGGAGCGGGTGACGCGCTCGATCTCGTCCTATGTCTATAACCATATCGGGGGTCTGGCGACGGCGCATGAATCGCTCGCCAAGTCGCTGTTCCTGGGCGGCGTCACCCGCCGCTTCCCTGAGCTCAAGGTCGGCTTCCTGGAGGGCGGCGTGGCCTGGGGCTGCAGCCTCTATGCCGACATCATCGGCCACTGGTCCAAGCGCAACGGCAAGGCGATCTACGACCTCGATCCGGACAGGCTCGATGTCGGCAAGCTGATGGGCTTTGTCGAGAAGTATGGCGAGGGCAG
>CAZNNJ010000958.1:0-1933 GCA_964574305.1 uncultured Rhodospirillales bacterium
AGCAGCCCGAACAGCAGCGGGAAAGCGAGCAGGTCCCAAAAATTCGGCCGCAGGGGATTTTGCCACCGGCGGACCGGCTGTCCCCAGAGCATCGAACGCTTCGTGCGACCTTCCTAGAAACCGGACGCCCGCTAACCGGGTGGGCGTCAGGTTCTACGTTCAGGGAGACCGACTCCAGGCGCCGGCCGTTCGGACAAGACTTTTCTACGGAATCGGTAATGCTCGGCCGGACGCCCGCCGGTCCGCGTCTCGCGCGCACCGGTCGGCTCCACGAGCCCACCGCGGTCGACCAAACGCCGAAAATTCTGTTTGTGCAAGCGGATTCCGGCGAGAGTCTCAACAGTTCTCTGTAGTTGCAACAATGTAAAGGTCTCCGGGATCAGCTCGAAGACCACCGGCCGGTAGGTGAGCTTGCCGCGCAGGCGGGAGATCGCGGTGGTCAGGACCCGGCGATGATCGCGGGCCATCTCCTGGCCGAAGACCGGCCCCGCGCCGGGCGCCCCTGGAAGGCGGCGGCTTTCGGCGACGGCGCCTGCCTCATAGAGCAGCTCATAGCGGTCGAGCGCCCGGTCGGGGTCCCAGGAGACCCGCCCTGCCCCGAACGTCATCGCCACCCGGTCGCGCCTTCGGTCGCGCTCGACGCCGTCGCGGGGCGCCGCTGCCCATTCCTCGAGCACCGGGAGTATCTCGCTGCGGACGAGGTTCGGCCGCCCAGCGCGCCAATCCTCCCAAGGGAAGAACCGGTGCCAGTCGCTCCAGCTGGCATCGCTGGCGCGGGTCAGCGATGCCGCCGAGGTCAGCGCCAGATAGCTGATCGAGACCAGCCTGCGGTCGGGGGTTTCCGCGGCCGGGTCGCGCCCGCGGTCGCCGAAGGTGTAGAGCTGCTCGACATAACCGAGCTTCAGCCCGGTCAGTTCGGTGACCCAGCCGCGCAGGCCGCGCTCGAGCGTCGGATGGGCGGACGGGTCGAGAGCGCCCAGCGGCAGGGCGCGAAGGTCGGAGGCCGGCGCCGCGACGGTCAGCACCTGCGGCTCCTCGCCGACCACGGCGACGATGACGGCGCTGAGCTCGATGGCGATCGCCGGCGCCGCCTTTATGTCATGACGATCTTCACCCATGCGAATCGGCTCCGGCAAGGCGGACGCGGGATCGGAAAACTTGGTCAACCTCTCGGGCCGCCTCCGCCCTCTGTCAACGGCGGAATGGCCCGGTGCGGTCTATTTACACGGGGATGGGGGTCAAAACTGGAAGCGGGCGACGATACGGCCATCGAAGGCGCGGTAATTGTCCCGGTCCTCGCCGCCGGCCTCGATGGCGATGTCGGAGAATTTGTTGCCGCCATGGATGCCGATATGCGCGATCGCTCCGCCCTTCTGCGAGGCGGGATTGAGCGTGAAGGACGAGCCGCCGGCGAAGGCCGCCGTTACCGTATCGGGGCCGCCGAAGACCTGCTTGTAGCCGACCATCACCTCCGGCCGCCACATGAAGTCGCGGTCGCCGAACTGCATCCCGACCGTGACGCCGCCGGTAACCGATCCCTGGCTGTCGGTCGCCCCGGCAACGGCGAGATCGAATGCCTTGCCGCCGTTATGCTCGGTGCGGGAACCCTGGGAGAGCATGAAATAGTCACCCGCGATCGACGGCCGGACGTACCATTCGTCGTCGAGCTGCTCCTCATAGCTGACGCCGACATGGGCCTGGACCACGCCGCCGGTCCAGTCCGCGTTGGCGAACCGCGAAACCTCGGTTCCCGTCAGATCGGTGGCTGAGAAGTTGCGAGTGCTGTTCAGTTCGGCGACGCCGCCATTGAGGCTGGCATCGTAGTGCAGCCGCCCGTCGGTCTCGCGGTAATAGGCGCCGATCGTATAGGTCGTGCCGATCTGCTCATTGGCCGGGCCGGTGTTGAAGTCGTCGACGGCGGCGCGCATGTAGG
>CAZNNJ010000959.1:0-1932 GCA_964574305.1 uncultured Rhodospirillales bacterium
CCCATTTGGCGGCACGGTCGCGGGTCCAGGGGAAGGTCGCCATGTCGGCGATCGAATAGTCGTCGCCGGCCAAGAAACGGGCCTTGGACAGTCGGTCGTCCAGCACCTCGAACACGCGCACCGCCTGGGTGCGGTAGCGGCTTTCGCCATACTCGTTGCCGGGCGGGGCGAACATCTTGAAATGGGTGTACTGGCCGAACATCGGCCCGACCGTCGAAAGCTGCACCGCCAGCCATTGGAGTGCGGCATAGCGGGCGGCGCCCCGCGGCGCCAGGAACCGGCCGGTCTTTTCCGCCAGATAGATCAGGATGGCGCCGGATTCGAACACGGTGATCGGCCCGTCCGGCCCCTCGTCGTCGATCAGCACCGGCACCTTGCGGTTAGGGTTGATCTCGGTGAATTCCGGGGTGAAGTTCTCGCCCTTCCAGACATCGATCCGGGTCAATTTGTACGGCACGGCCAGCTCGTCCAGCATGATCTGGACCTTCTGGACGTTCGGGCTCGACATGCCGAGAAGCTCGAGCATCAGGCGTTTCCTCCCAAGGATCGTTGCAACGCGCGTTCGCGCAGCAGAAAGAACAGCGGTATCACGAAAGCGCCGGGCAGCGGCAGGATCAGCGGCACCCAGATCCAGGGCCAGCGCATCTTCAGCCGATAGGCCTCGATCACCATGAAGGCGACGACCGGAATGGCGATGAAGACGAGGTCGAGCGATATGGCGATCCCGCCCCAGCCATGGGTGAGGTCGGCCATCATCGCATCCATCCCACCGACATGCGCCGAGGGGTAGCCGACCGCGATCAGGCCGACGATGGCACAGATACCCCAGAAAATTTGAGCCCAAGTCACAGACGGGACGTTCTTCGCCACCTCTCCTCCCTCTCACTCGTCATGGCCGGGCTTGACCCGGCCATCCACGGGGCTCCGTTGGTGCGGAAGCCGGGCATTCGTACTTTTGGCGCCGCGTGGATGCCCGGATCAAGTCCGGGCATGACGGTCTTTGGAAAGCTTAGCGTCTTTCCGCCACCCAGACATACAAAACCGCGAGGGCGCCCCTCATGTCACCGCCGCGATCTCCAGCGTGCGGCGTGAGGTCGCCGTGCGGCGATGGTCCTGGCCCAGCAATGTATAGACGGCTGGCAGGACGAACAGGGTGAACAGAGTGCCGATGGTCATGCCGCTGGCGATGACGATGCCGATCGAGACGCGGCTGGCAGCACCGGCGCCGCTCGCCATCAGCAGCGGCACCACGCCCAGCACCATGGCGGCGGTGGTCATCAGGATGGGGCGCAGCCGGATGCGCGCGGCATGCTGGATGGCACTGCGCCGGTCGGCATGCTCATGGCGCTGCATGTCGTTGGCGAAGGACACCATCAGGATGCCGTGCTTGCTGATGAGGCCGATCAGGGTCACCAGCCCGACCTGGCTGTAGATATTGATCGTCGCGCCCTGCAGGCCCAGCGCATTGCCGAAATAGAGCGGGATCAGCGCGCCGCAAATCGACATCGGCACCGACACCATGATCACCAGCGGGTCGCGCACGCTCTCGAACTGGGCGGCGAGGACCAGATAGATCACCAGCAGGGCGAAGGCGAAGGTGTAGAGCAGCGCATTGCCCTCGGTCACGTACTGCCGCGATTCCGACAGGTAGTCGTGGCGGAAGCCGGCAGGCAGGTGCTGCTTGGCCGCGTCTTCGAGGAAGGCCACCGCCTGCCCCTGGGTCACGCCTGGCAGCGGCACCGCCTGGAAGGTGGCGGAGTTGAGCTGGTTGTATTCGACCAGGGCGTTGGGCGTGGTCGAATTGTCGATCGTGGCGATGGTCGACAGCGGTATCTGCTGGCCGTTGGCGGTCGCGACATAGAACTGGGTCAGGTCCTCCGCGTTCAGCCGATGCTCACGCGGCACCTGCGGTATGACCTCGTAAGAGCGGCC
>CAZNNJ010000960.1:0-1931 GCA_964574305.1 uncultured Rhodospirillales bacterium
GCAGCCGGCCAGAAGAGCAAGCATCGCCGAACCGGCGACAATCCCTTTGAAACGCGTCATCTCCACTGTCCCTCGCGATCGGCGGCAAGGCGCCCCTCGGCAAACCCACCGGAACGCTATTGCGGCATAAGACACACGGGCAACCAAGCCGAATCCTGCGATATCGTTGCGACAATGCCATTTCGTGGACAGTCCGCACGGAATAGTCCATGTTCCGCGCCGAAATTTTCGGCCCTCCATCCCATGAGATCATCACGATGAACCTGGTCCGTATCGCCGCCTTCACTGCTGCCCTGGCTTCGGCCGCGGCCCTGCCTTCGGCCCCTGCCCAGGCCGCGGATGCGCCACCCCCGGTCGGCGCCGAGCCGCAGAACACCTCGGCCACGTATGGCGACTGGACGCTGCGGTGCTCGCGCACTGCCCAGGGCGACAAGGAGGTCCGGGTCTGCGAGGTGGCGCTGGCGTTCCAGCTTCAGGGCCAGCAGGCGCCGTTCGCACAGTTGGCGATCGGCCATGCCAACGGCAAGGACCCGATGCATGCGACCTTCCTGGTCACGCCGAACGTCGCCTTCCCGAGCAATGTGAAGCTGACCGTCGACGACAAGGACGCACAGGGGGTCGACCTCAACTGGACCACCTGCATCGCCGCCGCCTGCCGCGCCGACGGGGAGTTCAAGGACGACCAGCTGAAGCGCTGGAAGGCGCTGACGGCCCCCGCCCGCCTGCAGTTCAAGGACAGCACCGGCCGCGAGTTGACCGTTCCGGTCTCGACCCGCGGCCTGGCCCAGGCGCTGGACGCACTGACGAAGGGCTGATCCAGCCTCTTAAGGTTTCAGCACCGCGCTTTCCTCCGCCTGCCTGACGATTCGCTCGGCATCGTCGGGCAGCAGGAAGCGCTCGCCGGCCAGCTTCGCCGCGGCGGCACGCACTTTCGCCACATAGGCGTCATGGCTGCCGTAACGCTCCTCCAGTGACGCGCGGGGGTCGCCTGACGCCAGGCGCTCGGCCTTGGTCCTGGCGAAAGGGATATAGCCGCCGGAAAAGCCGCAGCCCCGGCCCTTGTAGAAGCCGTCCGCGGTGACGTTCCAGCCGAGATAGGTGCCGAGCGGCGCCTCATGCAGCACCGACGGCACGCCGGCCCGCTCGTTGCCGTCGGCATCGACCTTGGGCACCAGCGAGGGCAGCACCCGCTTCAGCTTCGGCGGCTGGACGGTGATGACGCCGGAAAGGTCCGGGTAGTGGAAGTCCGGCCCGAAATCGAGGTCCAGGAAAGTGTTCAGCATCCCGTCAGGCCGGGGTTGGCCGGGGATTTTCGGGAAGCCCATTGCCGCCGCGGCCGGCTGCACCAGGTCGCCGGCGGCAAGGGTCGGATAGCGGCTGGGCGGCGGCTCCGTCCCCTTCACCACCCAGTCGATCAGCGCGGCGGTCAGCGCCTTGGTCGTGTCCAGGGACGGGTTGGGATTGTCGGCCAGGCCGCACTGGCCGGTGACCGACATTGCCTTATGGTCGCCCTCGACCGCGAAGCCGCCCTTGCCGCCGCCATGGGTGACACCGGGAAAGAAATAGCGGCGCACATTGTCCGGCAGCTTGATATCCACCTTGGCGTCGGTGCCGACCAGGTCTGGCGACATGCGCAGCCCCCAGAACTCGGCCGAACCGAACAGGTCGAACACTTTCGGGCAGGTATGGGTGACGCCGCAGCGGTCGAGCAGGCTGCCCTTGCCGCGACCGCGCATCTTGTCGTCATACGTGCCCCACCACAGCACCGCCTCGCTGCCCGGCTCGGTTGCCCCCGCTGCCCCGCCGGGCGCGGCGAAGCGGATATTCATCGCCAGCTGGCGGCCGGCGATCTGGGATTCGATCCCGTCCCAGACGATCCGCTTCATCTCATCCTGGTTGAAGCCCAAGTGGGTGCAGGTGCGCAGGAAATT
>CAZNNJ010000961.1:0-1931 GCA_964574305.1 uncultured Rhodospirillales bacterium
CGACCGGCGCCTTCGTCGTGATCGTCTACGGGATCGTCCAGCGCTACGGAGTCGACGGACTCACGATCTGCACGATCCTGGCCGGTCTGATCCTGATCGCGATGGGCGCCTTGAGGCTGGGCTCCGTGATCAAGTACATCCCCTATCCCGTCACCGTCGGCTTCACTTCGGGCATCGCCGTCATCATCTTCGCCAGCCAGATCAAGGATCTCCTCGGCCTGGCACTGGCCGGGAAGGAGCCGGGGCCGTTCGTCCCCAAGCTTGTCGCCCTGGCGGAGGCATTGCCGTCCGCCAGCATCGCCGCGATCGCGGTCGCGACCTTTTCGGCCGGCATCATTCTGGCCGTCCGCCGCTTCCGCCCGCACTGGCCTGCCTTCCTGATCGCTGTCGCGGGCGCAGCCGCCGTCGCCGCGCTGCTCGGCCTGCCGGTCGAGACGATCGGAAGCCGGTTCGGCGGCATCCCGCGCGCCCTTCCCGCGCCGCATCTGCCCCCGTTATCGATCGACAAGGTCCGGGCCGTGCTGCCGGCGGCCCTCTCCTTCGCCCTGCTGGGCAGCATCGAAAGCCTGCTCTCGGCCGTGGTCGCCGACAGCATGACCGGGCGCCGGCATCGCTCGAATGCGGAGCTCGTCGCCCAGGGCGTGGCCAACATCGCCTCCGCTCTGTTCGGCGGCATCTGCGTCACCGGCACCATCGCCCGCACCGCGACCAATGTCCGGGCGGGAGCGCGCGGACCGGTGGCCGGGATGCTGCATTCGGTCTTCCTGCTGCTGTTCATGCTGGCCGCGGCGCCGCTGGCCAGCTTCATCCCGCTGTCGGCGCTGGCCGCGGTGCTGGCCGTCGTCGCCTGGAACATGGCGGAGAAGCGCGAATTCGCCATCCTGATCCGGACCTCGCGCGGCGATGCGCTGGTGCTGCTGGCAACCTTCCTGCTGGTGGTGTTCCGCGACCTGACCGACGGCATATTGGCCGGCTTCGGCCTTGGCGCGCTGCTGTTCCTCCACCGGATGGCCGGGGCGGTCGCAGTCGAGCGGCCGGCCGGCATCGCCGAGCCGGACATCGCCGACAGCACGCCGGGCGCCGCACGCAATCCTTACGACGCCGCCCTGGCGGCGGACCCCGACATCCTCGTCTACCGGATCTCCGGCGCCTTCTTCTTCGGCTCGGCGGCCGCGGTCGGCGCGGCGCTGGACCGGATCGGCGCACAGCCCAAGGCTTATGTCATCGATTTCTCGGCAGTGCCGATCATCGATTCCAGCGCCGCCGCCACGATCGCGGGATTTGCCCGCAAGGCCGCGAGGCAGGGCGCGGCGCTGTATATCGCCGGCGCGTCCTCGCCGATCCGGCGAAACCTGATATTCCAGGGGATCAGGCCGCCCAATGTCCGTTTCAGGGCGGGGCTGGCCGACGCCGTCGCGGCGGCGCGGAAAGCAACGGGAGCTAACCCAGCCGCTCGGCCTCCGCGGGCGAGCTGACGGTGACACCGAGGTCGGTAACAAGCCCGTTGCCGAGCGAATAGACCCAGCCATGGACGGAAAGTTGCTGGCCGCGCGCCCAGGCATCCTGGACGAAGACGTCGGCCGCCACGTTGCGGACCTGGCGGATGACATTGAGCTCGGTGAGCCGGTTCAGCCGGTCGCGCTCAGCCGGGATGGCGTCCAGCTCATGGCGGTGATTGTGCGCGACCTCGCGGATCGGATGCAGCCAGTGATCGACCAGCCCTCGCCGCTTGCCGTCCACTGCCGCGGCGACGCCGCCGCAGCCGTAATGGCCGACGACGATGACATGCTTGACCTTGATCACATCGACGGCGAATTGCAGCACCGACAGGTAATTGGCGTCCTGCGGCGGCGCCAGGTTGGCGACGTTGCGGTGGACGAACATCTCGCCCGGGTCGAGATCGACGATCTCGTTCGCCGGCACGCGCGAAT
>CAZNNJ010000962.1:0-1926 GCA_964574305.1 uncultured Rhodospirillales bacterium
GCGCTCCGCCGGGCGCATGGTGCGCCATGCCGGCAGCGCAAGGCTGGCGGCGGCGACGGCGGCGTCCACGTCGGCCGGGCCGCTGTCGGCGACTTCCCGCTGCGGGCGGCCGGTGCGCGGGTCGAGCTTGGGCAGGTAGCGGGCGGTGGACGGCGCGGTCCTGACGCCGCCGATATGGTTCAGCACGTGATTCATCTGTTATCTCCGGACGGATGCAATTGGGCGGCACGCCGGTCTGATAACCAGCGGCCTTGCGCCGGGATACTAGGCAAGCCTCTTGCCGCGCTCAATGCACGTTTTCTGCGGACTCGATTGCGTTTTCCTTACGCGTGGGCGGAGGCCGGGAGCCTGCCAAAAAACTGAATCGAAGCCGTCAAAAAACTCGTTTGAGCGCCCCCCATGCGCCGCCCTACGATGCGATCGATCCATAACGAACGATCCAGGAGACAAGCATGGAATCCGTCGTCACCGCCCCGGGGGCCGCCGAGCGCCCGCTCCGGCTCACCCATTCCCAGAAGAAGGCCTTCGCCGCCGCCACGCTCGGCACCATCGTCGAGTTCGCCGACTGGGTCATCTACGCGACCTTCGCGACGCTGTTCTCGCCGCAGTTCTTTCCCGCCCACAACGAATACCTGTCGCTGCTGTCGGCGTTCGCGGTGTTTGCCGTGGGCTTCGTCATGCGGCCGGTGGGCGGCGCGGTGCTCGGCGCCTATGCCGACCGGCACGGGCGCAAGCGCGGCCTGACGCTCTCCGTCGCGCTGATGGCCGGCAGTTCGATCGCGATGGCGGTGACGCCGGTCTACGCGTCGATCGGCATTGCGGCGCCGCTCCTGCTCGTCCTCGCGCGGCTGGTGCAGGGTTTCGCGGCGGGCGGGGAGTTCGGCTCGGCGTCGGCCTTCCTGGTCGAGTCGGTCGGGCCGTCCCGGCGGGCCTTCGCGGGGTCGTGGCAATGGTTTGGCGTCAATACCGGCATCCTGGTGGCGACCGTGATCGGCTATGTCCTGACGCATACGCTGGATACGACCAGCATGGCGTCGTGGGGCTGGCGGCTGGGCTTTGCGATTGCCGGAATGATGGGGTTCGTGGTGATGTGGATCCGACTGTCGGTGGCCGAGACGCCCGCCTTCGTCCACAAGGTCTCGCAGCGCGCCGTGGGGCATCCGTCGCTGCTCGTGGTGACACGGCACTGGCGGTCGTCGCTGCGCGTGATCGGCATCGCGATGGCGGGCAACCTCTCGCTGTACCTGTGGCCGGTGCTGTTTCCCACGCTGGCACACGTGCGCGGCGGGCTGCCGCTGCAGCAGGCCTTCGGGGCGAGCGTGATCGCCATCTTGCTGTCGCTGGTGGCGATTCCCTGTCTGGGCAATCTGGCCGACCGGATCGGACGCAAGCCGATCCTGCTGGTGTTCGCCGGCGGTTCGGCGCTGTTCGCCTGGCCCGGCCTGCACTGGCTCGCCAACGACTTCTGGCTGTGCACCGGCATCGCCAGCGTCGGCATGCTGCTCAGCAGCGGCTTTGCCGCGACGTCGGTGGCGGTCATGGCGGAGCAGTTTCCCGCCGAGGTGCGCGCCACCGGCATCGCCCTGCCCTATGCGCTGTCGGTCGCGCTGTTCGGCGGCACGCTGCCGATTATCATGACCGCCATGGCCAACGCCAACCTGGCGGCCTATAGCTGGATCTATATCGCGGCGGTCTGCCTGGTCGGGTTCGCCGTTTATGCGGTCATGCCGGAGACCAGGGGGAAGGTGCTCGACTGAGCGGGGGCCTCCTGAGAGGCCGCTTCAGGATGAAATGCCGCCGGTTATCTCCCCTCTCCCATTTATGGGAGAGGGGCCGGGGGAGAGGGCAGCAGCGCCAGAATCGGAGCCTACGCATGCCATGCGCCCGATGCCCTCTCCCCCAACCCCTCTCCCGCAAGCGGGAGAG